>JBFRWR010000793.1:0-43969 GCA_051439685.1 Trichodesmium sp. | reverse complement strand
CATAAGTGATGACCTTATATCATGTTCGGTTGAACAGTTATAAATAATTAGGGAGGAGTCAGGAGACAGGAGACAGGAGACAGGAGATAGGAAATAGGAGTCGTAGGGACGTTGGATGCAACGTCCCTACAGGAGTCAGGAGGGAAGAAGAGGAAGTTTTTAAGTATTAAAGAGGAAGTTTTCAACTATTAAAGAGGAGCAAGTTTTTTGGTCGCGGAGCGCGGAACGGAGTTCTATCACGCTCTTATCCGGACATGATATTATCTATTTTTTTATCGGTTATATATAACTTCTGTAAAGCTATATCTATGTCATTAGAGCGTTTTCCCTTTTTATGAGGTACAAAAATTTAGGTTTGAGGGAACAGGGAATAGAAAAGAAGAAAAATAACTGTACCTCATAAGTTCGGAAACTGCTGTATATAATTGCCAATTCATGCTAATGAGAAATAATCCAAATTCTAGTATGGAAAAATCGGCGTTGGTGAAGCGCGTGTATGATACTAATCTTAATTATTTAGGAGTCAGGAGTCAGGAATCAGGAGTCAGGAGGAAAGAAAGAAGAAGAAAGAATAGTAGAGGGAGAAAGTTTTTTGTTCGCGCTCTTATCCCAACAAGAAATCATACCTCAAATCACCAACGCCGAAAAATCTAGAATTACAGCACTTTTTAGGATGGTGAGATACAGTTGAAAACTAATATCTCTTTCATATTTACTAAAGTCATAAAACTCTGTACCTCACTAACTCCGAAACTGCTGTAAGTGGGGCGATAGCTTGATTTTTGCTGCTGTTTTGACTGAGAAACTTTTCTTTGATCAATTAAATTTCCATTTCTGCTTTAGCACGTTGAGCAGCAATACGTTTGCGCCAACTCAGATAAGGAATAGCAGCTAAAGCTCCCACTAACACATAAGCTATCAGTGTTGGCAATACCCCCAACTGTGGAAAATTTAAACTAGCAATTAATAGTGCTAAACCTGGGTTACGAGTGGCACAGAAAACTGCTAACGCTGTCCGAGTATCCTCTCTTGGTCCCCCTAATAAATGACCGATCGCTAAAGATAAAACTGTCATCAAAATAATTGCTACTACTGATAACCAACTCAAACTCAGAACAATATCCAGACTCTTTACCAACACAAAAATTACCAAGACTATGAACATCACGTTGGCAATTTTCGTTAGTGGTTTTCCCATATCATCGGCAAGTTGCGGCCATGTTTCTCTGATAGCAATACCGATGCTGATGGGGAGCAACTGAGCAAATATTACTTGTTCCGCAACTTGTCTGGGTAAAATATCAACATCAGGGGGAAACAGAGAACTTAAAATTGCTAACAGTAAGGGAACGGTAATTACTGCTAACAAAGAAACTGTTACCTGAAAACTGACTGCATAGGGAAAGTAGCCTTTTGCTTGGACTATTTTTCTGGTGGTAAGTGGTGCCCCTGGACATACTGCCATTAATATTAGACCTATTTTGACTGGTTGTGGCAAATCAAATAATAGTAATACTATTAGCAAGGTGACTATAGGAACTAATACATCTACTGCTAATAAAAAAGTGAGTAGTATTTTAGGTTTTCGCCATAATAATGTGACTTGCTTGATGGTTAAGTTTAACCCTAATGACAGCATTAGGGAAAAAATAGTTAGTTCGACAAAGTTGGTTAGCAGCTTTCTAATAAATTCTTCCATAAATCCATTTTTTATTCATAAGTTTTGGTAATATCATGTCCGGATAATTAATGATAAAAAAGTTCTGATATAAAATCCAGATAATTACTATAGCTCGCGTCATTGCGACTGGAACGGAGTGGAAGGTTTCACTTCGTGACATGAATGCGGAGCATTCCGGAACGGATAGCAATCTCAGGGTTTGAGGAGATTGCTTCCTATCGTCGCAATGACAACTGTTCAACCGGATTTTATATGACTCCTGACTTCCGGTTCCCCTCCACCGGAGGGGTTAGGGGTGGGTTAACTCCTGTCTCCTGTCTCCTCCGTAATTATTTATCACTGTAACCGGACATGATATAAGTTGTTTGCCTAGATAATTAGGCGATCGCTTCCTCTATATTAATAGGTATTTCCAAAAAAGAATGTAGGGAGGTTCGATGAAACTTCCCTACAATGATTTTAAGTCCTGTAGATGTAGTCATATCTATCAGTAAAATCCTTTCAGAGTCATATAAAATCGGGATAATTACTATAGCTTGCGTCATTGCGACTGGAACGGAGTGCAAGGTTTTCGACTGTCGCCGACATAAAACGCTGCGCGACATGTTTGCGGAGCATTCCGTAAGGAAAGCAATCTCAGAGGTGCGCGGAGATTGCTTCCTATCGTCGCAATGACGAATGTTCAACCGGATTCTATATCAGGGGTAAAAATGCAAAAATCATTACTTGTAGACCTTTTAAGCAAATACTACTTAAATGACAGTAAAATTCTCATGAGATAAGAAAGGAGAATTATTAAAACTAGCTATCTGAATTTGTTCCTGACCGCCATTACCATCTGGATCGAAAAATAATTTACCATCATTGGTGTAGATCAATCTATGTTCGGATGTAGATGCGGTTGTACCTCCTAACAGAAATTGTGATGGTGACAATTTCCCTTTTCTTAAACCACTAAAACCATCTTGATCAATCAAAATTGAATCCTGCCCCTGCCTCGGATCGAAATCAGTGATTTTATCTATTCCGTCTTTGGAAGATTTAAACACAAAGTCATCAGCACCTGCACCTCCTGTCAGAACATCATTACCTCTACCACCGACTAATACATCGTTACCTCCACCACCGATGAGTTTATCTTTTCCACGTTCACCTTTAAGGGTATTATTGCGGTTATTACCACGAATAGTATTATTGCTAGCGTTACCTCTACCATCTATATTTTTGTTTCCGGTTAAGGTGAGGTTTTCTAAGTTCTTATCTAAAGTATAGGAAAGAGAAGATTTAACCAGGTCTCGACCACCCTTAGCTTTTTCTACAATAATATCGTCTTTGGTGTCTACAGTATATGTATCATTACCTTTACCACCAATCATGATGTCATTACCTTCGCCTCCATTAAGGATATCGTTACCTGCACCTCCAATCAGGATATCATCGCCACCATCACCAAATAGCCGATCTTTACCCCTACCTCCTGTTAATTCATCATCTCCACTTCCACCTCTTAATTTGTCGTTTCCTCCGCGACCAATTACAATATCGTTACCTGCATCTCCTGATAATTCATCATTACCACCAAGTCCAATAATATTATCATCACCATTACCACCCTTGATTTTGTCTTTTCCTGATGTACCGATCAGGTTATCATCTGGTGTTCCAGTTCCTTCAAATTCGACTATATAACCATAAACTCGCGTTGTTCTGAAAGGGCCATTATCATCAGCGCCATACCAAACATCAGGGAAATATGCTAGAAAATCTTGGCTAATAGCTCTTGGTTGACCAGTAGCCCAGTTTTCATACTGCCATTTTTCACCTGTAATCCACTCCCAAGTACCTTCAACTTCTTCATCTGTACCACCTAACCAAGCAGTACCATTCACATGATTTTGGGAGATAGGAACTATTTCAGATACAATAAAGCCATTTTCTGCTTTCGAAGTAACAGTAGCTAAGTGACCATTAACTCCTTCAAAAACTATTCCTTCTGCTTGTGATTGAGCTGATTTCCAAGTAATACTTTCCTTAGAGGGAACAAAAGCATAAGAATTTCCTTGAAAATCGAAAACTTCTACATTAGACCCATTAACTCTAATTGTTGTTGTCATTATCTTGTTTACTTTTATTATATTTGTTTGCTTTAATTATCTGGGAGTGCTACTATATAATCTCAAATCTAGAGTTAAGTAGGTAGGCACGAATAAACATCACTATTAAACTAAATGTTAAAGCAGTTGAAACCCTTGAGATTGCTTCCTTCCGCACGCCGCGACCGTCGCAATGACATACTTGTAAATTTTTTCACCTACCTACTTATTTTCCAAAATGTAAAAAAGGTTAAATATCAGTAAAAAAAACCCTCGATAATTATATCATAAAGGGTCAATAATGTAAGTTACAAATTGTTACTAATTAAGCTTAATTAGTTTCTAATGTAATGACTGTCACTTCCGGTGGACAAAATAATCTCCCTGGAAAATAAGTTCCTAAACCACGATTCACATATAAATAGTTATTTCCAACTTGATGCAATCCCTGAGACCATTCCCAGTGTTCGACTATTTTGTGACATTTGTCCATAAATGGTACAACAGGTCGGAGAAATTTGGGTATGAGTCTGCGAATAGGTTCTCGGTATTGAGGGAGAGGTCCGAGGAATGGTAGTCTAATTTGACCTCCGTGGGTATGACCTGAAAGTTGTAGGTCAACACGCCATTTTTGTAATACTTTGGCAGTGTCGGGGTTGTGGGATAAAACAATCCGAGGAACTGTCTTACTTATAGATTCCATAACTGTAATTGGTTTGAAATTACCAGACCAATAGTCTTCTAATCCTACTAAAGCTAAACCTGAACCCAGAGGATAGATAACCTGGTTAAGCAAAATGGGAACATCTATTCGAGTAAAAGCTTCTATGACTTTATCTCTAGCACCCGGATATTCTTCATCGTGGTTGCCTAGTACAGCATATACTCCAGCACGACTTTCCAGATATTTCAACCGCAATACTAGGTCATCTATAGGTGCGGGTTCATCTGTGATGAAGTCTCCTGTAAGTAAAATTAAGTCTGGTTCGACTTCGTTAGTAATGGCGATCGCTTCAGAGAGTAGCTGTTCAGAGAGTCGCTTTCTGTCATAGTGGAAGTCTGACAGGTGTACAAGTTTTGTGCCTTGTAAATGGTTGGACAACCCAGTAATTTTTAGGGTTAAGCGATCTACCTGCAATTGGCCAGTTAATATCCTGTGCATGGTAAATAGACTGTTGCTAAACTAGGGCGCTTCTAGCATAGCAAAGTAGCTCGGGCTTGCTGAAAAAATCAGATTATGGAGAGTGTGGGAGTGTGGGGAGTTCGGGAAGTGTGGGGAGGGTGGGGAGACAAAGAACCTATCCCACTAATAAATTTTCTGCTAAAAAGCTTCAATTTTTAAGAGCTAAAAACTAAAAATTAGGCTTTTCAGGCAAATTTTACTCAAAGCAATCAACATTTTTAGAATAGTGGGATAGGTTCAAAGAAAGATTGATATTAACAACTTGAAAACTGCTATATTTATTCTCTATTTCAGTTGTAATATGTTGGTTTTAATTGCACTATAAGTTGATAAATTAAAAGATTTTTACGAGTAGTTTGAAAAATTCTATAGCAATTCCCATACTTCGAGGGTAGTAGGGAGTAGAGAAGATGTGGAAATGGGGAATAGCAAATCATAAAAACAACTGTAATTCAATTCAGAAAAGCTATATAACGTTTTTTGGAATGATAAAGTATATCTAATACGAATTTGAAAAAAGAATGTTAAAAATAGTAAGGGCGATCAAAATAATTTGATTTTCAGAAGATATCCCTTTGACAAAAAAGATGATTTACTAACTAATAGTATTAAAGGCATTAATTCTGACTTCTAACTCCTGATTCCTAACTCCCAAAAAATCCGATAGGCATTTTTAGTAAACATTTATCAAAATCGTATAATATATCAATATTATTTTACACAGGAAAAAATAATTTATTGTATTTTTTCTCATTGGAGATATCTATTAAGGTTTTTTATTGTTTGTTACGAATCATTTGATCTATAGAAATTGTATTTAGACTACAACCTGCTAAAAGAATGAAGAAAACTAGACAATAAATCAGTTGAGATGAGGCTGTATCCCATTGTTGAAGTAAACAAATTCCAAACATTAATGGCATCATTAATAGGAAACCTGCGATTATTGCGTTGCGTGTTTGTAGTCCTATTATTACTAGAAATCCAGAGATTAATTCTACAGGAGTAATTAAAGCAGCAAATGGTAGAATAATAAAGCTTGGCACTAGCTCTTGAAATCTCTCTACGATTGATTGAATAAATCCTCCCATATTTCCAATTCTGACTAAACCATGTACAAAGAAGTTTATACCAAATACTATTCTTAATAGTGTATAAGCTAAAGTTACGTCTTGGCGTTTGAGAAAAATTGGTGTTTCTATGTTGTTCATTCTATTTATTCCTATAAAATTTGTCTCTACAAGTATTAGTATTTACAGCATTTTTAAGTTGATGATGTATGAAGTTTTATGGTATTCGGTAACACAGTATATAGGTTAATGTTCATACTTTATGTTATTATCTTTGTCAAGTTCTGTAATAGTAGATGATAATAATAATCTTCAGCTATTTTATAGGATTTATTTAAACTAATGGGTAAGTATTTAGCCATAAGAGACTGTTTGTAAAACAAGTATTAAGAGAGCTGAGAGTGACTAAAATCTCAAAGAGGTAAGACTTCAAAAGCTTAAAATCTGTTAAATACCAGAGATGGAAAGGTACAGATATTCCCTAGATTTTTAAGTGACAAATAGTTGTCTTAATTTCTTATTGCCTGTTCCCAGTTAAGTGTTCCCAGTTAAGTGTTCCCTTTTTATATTTCCTGATACATTCAATCTCTAATATGATTGATTTTTAAATGCCTAAAAATAAAATTTGTTAGGAAGTAGATAGGAGAGAGTAAGGAATTGAGAGAAATTCTAATGGGTAAAGACTAAAAAGCAATAATAATTTGTATAAATTACTCTTGATAAAATAATATTAATTTCTAACTTTTTTATGATGACTACTTTAGCAAAGAACGTCGCCAATGAAATAAATTTTCTAACCAATCTTTAACTATTTGATTTTTATCATGTTTTTGTTTTAACCATGCTTTTGCTGTTTGAGTATTGATTTCTGATATAGTCGGCAAAATATGAGGTAATTCGCCGATCGCTTCTATTTTTATTCCTTGACTAATAGCTAATGCCATAATATGAATTATTTCACTTGCTTGATTTCCTACTATGGAAACTCCTAAAATTTTCCCATTGCGATGACCGACAATTTTACAAAATCCTGTTGTTTTGCTTAAAATTTGTGCCCGATCAATATTTTTCAAGTTTTGCCGAAAAACTAATACATTTTCTCTATAACGTCGTCTAGCTTGTTGTTCGGTTAAACCAACTCTTGCTAATTGTGGTTCTGAGAATATTGCCCAAGGAATAGCACTATAATTTACTTGAAAAATTGGTAGGTAAAGAATATTTTTTATGGCTATTTCTGCTTCATAATTACCAATATGAGGAAATGAATACCCACCTACTAAATCTCCACAAGCGTAAATCTGATGGTTGGTAGTTTGCAACTTTTTATTTAATAATAATTTGTGATGATGTAGCTTGACTCCGATTGCTTCTAAGTTGAATTTTTCTAAGTTTGGTTTATTGCCTGCTGCTAAGATTATTTCATCTGTTTCTATGGCTTCATTTCCTACTAAAATCCATTTTTTCTTCTCTATTTTTCTGACTTGAGATACTTCTGTTTGGGTTAATATTCTGATTCCTTCTGCTTCTAAGTTGGCTTGAACTAAAAATGCTGCTTCTGCATCTTCTTTGCTTAAAACATGAGAATTTTTAACAACAATTGTTACTTGAGTTCCTAATCGAGAAAAACTTTGTGCTATTTCTATTCCACTGGGGTTGCCACCAATAACTACTAATTTATCAGGTTGTTTTGATAATTGTTGAATGTTTTGAGGAGTAAGAAATCCAGTAGTTGTTAATCCGGGAATTTCTGGTACTATAGGTTGAGATGGAGTAGCTAATAAATATGTGCGTGACCGTAGATGTCTTCCTTTTACTACAAATGCTAGATGAGGGCGATCTACAAATTTTCCCTCACCAAAAATTACATCTATTCCTAAAGTTCCTAAGACTGCTTTTTCCTGTTTCGCTAGTTGGTTAGCAACTACATAATCTGCATATCTTTTTGCTTCTTCAAATTTAATTTGTAGGTTACTTAAATCTTCGTTTTCTTGATAAATTCCAAACTGTTGTTTGTGTTTTATATCTTCTATCAAATTACCGATTTGATTGATAATTTGATTGTAGTTAAATCCTTGGGTGCTGCTCACAATGTTAGGTGAAGGTTGTACAAGGGCAACACGACCTTGAAGTTTTGTGGCGGTAATAGCTGCATAAATACTTGTTATTGTTCCACCGATAATTACTACATCGTAGTCAAGCATAGTTTATTAAAATAGGGAGTGGGGAGTAGGGAGTAGGGAGTAGGGAGTAGGGAGTAGTTAGGAGAAATGGGAATTACGGAGGATGTAAGCTTGTACGCATCTAACTTGCTAGTTTTGACTGACGCGGAGACGCGGAGATATCTAGTTAGGGAGAGAGTAATAGGACTTGTTTCTCTGTTTTTAGGATATACAATTTCAATAGTTCTAAGCTTAGTTGGCAGAAAAGTTCTAGATTTTAATTTCATTTTATTTTAAAATTTCTGCTAAAGCATTTATTAATTTTTGATTCTCTTCTTGGGTACGAATAGCAACTCGAAAATAGCGATCGCCTAATTCTGGAAAACTTAAACAATCTCTAATTAAAATTCGATGTTGTTTCAGTAATTTTATCTGTATTTGGTCAACTGATTTTTCTGATTTAACTAATAAAAAGTTGGCTGCTCCGGGATAGGGTTCTAACCCCGGTAATTCAGCCAAATCTTGGAATAGTTGGGGGTAAGCATCTGCTAACCAATTCCACGTTTCCTGTTGAAATTCTTGGTCTTGAAGGGCTGCTTGAGTAGCAGCTATGGCCAAAGCATTGACAGGCCAAGGGTCTCGCCACTGTTGCCATTTTTGGAGGCGTTCAGGATGAGAAATTGCATAGCCAAGCCTTAGTCCAGGTAGACTATAAAATTTAGTCAAAGAACGTAATATGACTAAATTTTGATATTTTGTCACCAGGGGTACTAAGCTTTGGAGTTGGGGTGGTGGAAGGAAGTCGATAAATGCTTCATCTACCACTACCAAA
The DNA here is from genome assembly GCA_051439685.1 of Trichodesmium sp. Classification (GTDB taxonomy): domain Bacteria; phylum Cyanobacteriota; class Cyanobacteriia; order Cyanobacteriales; family Microcoleaceae; genus Trichodesmium. Next base: position 34,951 of record JBFRWR010000793.1, on the reverse strand, counting down.
CCAAATTTTTCTAAATAAGGGACTATTGTTTCTATCTCCATCAACATTCCTGTGGGATTATGAGGATTATTCAGTAATAGTCCTTTATTCAAACTAGCTTCTATTCCCAACTGCTCTAATTTCGCTTCGCCTATTTTTAGAGGACATTCAATAAAATGAGCTGCAAAAGTTTTCAGAGCGCGTCGATAGTCACTAAAAGCTGGAGTTAGTAAATAAGTTGTTTCCAGCTTTGACAAATCTAAAGCTGCCCAAGTTAATAATTCGGCTGCACCATTACCAGGCAATATCCACTCTGCAGTCAGAGGTGGATGAACATAACTCAGAGCTTCCTTTAACTCTTGATAATTAGGGTCTGGATAAGCTTTAAGTTTGCCAATCTGAGTTTGAATGGCATTGATTACCGAATCTGGTGGCCCTAGAGGATTAATACTGGCTGAGAAATCGAGAATAGCAGATGTAGGGCAACCTCCTATTGTGGCTGCCCAAGCTAAGTTTCCTCCGTGTACTGGTTTAGTCAAAGCTGGATTATTTATAATTATTTACCGTTTTTGTCGGCGACTAATTCTTTGAAAGATTTACCCGCAGAAAAGGCAGGTACTGTAGTTTCTGGTATTTCCATTTTGGCACCTGTTTTGGGATTACGTCCTTCCCTGGCTTTGCGTTCTCTTGATTCAAATGAACCAAAGCCAACGAGGGTAACTTTGTCCCCACTGGCTACAGCGTTCATAATTACTTCTAAGGCTGCACTAAGTACGGCATCAGCTTGCTTTTTAGTGACATCGGCTGCTTTGGCAATTTCGTCAACTAATTCGCCTTTATTCATTGGGATACTCCTTTGTAGTTTGGACAAGATATTCTAGCAAGGTTTACTTTGCAAATGGTAATTCTTTAGTTCATTTAAGAAAGTAAGGTTTTGAGGTCTTGTTAATTGGTTTTCAGTTATTAAACTGCTATTTTTTATTATTCTTAGCAAAACCTCAAATCTTTTTAATGCTAATGCTTTGCCAGATATTTTTAGATATCTTCAGCTAGTGTCTTAAGTAGAACTTCAGAATTTTTTTGCTGAAAACCCTATATCATCTAGCTTTCACTGGTTTATTCTAATCTCTGGTTGCCTCATATTGAGTGGTAAAACCTTTAATTTATCTATATTTCAAGAGTTTTTTAACTTTTATTCATTTTTTTGGCCAAAAAATCTCTTGTATCATCCATTGATGGCCTCTTTTTGGGATGTTTTGCTCAATACAAGCTTCACTTGAAAAATGATAATAACTAGATCGTCTCAGTTTTGCGGCAGGAAAAATACATTCTGTGAAGCACCCGAAGTTGAGGAGTAATATTTTCTCCCTCCTCAAACTAGATCGTCTCAGTTTTGCGGCAGGAAAAATACATTCTGTGAAGCACCCGAACTTGGATTAAATTGAAAAAGTACCAACCTAAACCAGATAGTTAAAACCGAGATTAATCCCACACCGACGTTGCCTTTTCCTACGGAATCCTTAACAAACGGCGTGGAACTTCTCCCGGTTGAAGCTAAAATTTTCAAATATTGAATCTAGCGTGGTCTTGGCTGACCTCGCTCCATCATTTGTAAGGCATCTGGACTTGGATTGTATCGATACCCCCAAGATGAGCGATCGCCATCATCTAGTATTTGAGGTGTCAGTAATACAATTGTCTCTGCTCTATCATTTTGATTGTTACTACTGCGGAATAGAGAGCCAATAATTGGTAAATCTCCCAAAATTGGTACTTTCTCTACTGATGTCCGTTCTTGCTCTTGAATAATACCTGAAATAATTAGAGTTTGTCCGTCCCGTAGCCGAATCCTTCCAGATTCTACTCTGCGCCTGGCAATTTCTGTACCAAATTCATTTTCGTTATCAGCATCTGTGGGAATTCTATCGGAAATAAAGCTTATTTCTGGATTTACTGTTACAGTTACAAAACCATTATCGTCTATTCTCTCTACCTGTATCGCTAGGGTTAGACCTACATCTTCAAACCTAACAGTTCTTGTTTCTCGAGTTGTACCGCTATTTTCTGTAAAATTACTGTCAATACTTCTGACGATATTTTCTACTAATCTGACACTGGCTATTTCTCCTTCTTGAACCACTAAAGTTGGATCGGTGAGAATTTTCGCATTACCGCTTCTTACAGTAGCTCGCAACTGGGATAGGAATCGTCTGGGATAGAGAATTTGGGGGAACAAACCAAATGTTGCGTCTCCTGTCTGTCCAGTAAATCTTCCATCTTCATCAAACTCTACATCTGTGACAGTATAAGAATCAATACCAACTCTTGTAGGTTCACCTGTTGTGGGAGCTATTGGTCTGAGGAAAGTTCCTCTACCCTGATTTAGGTTAGGGATACCAGTACCTGGAACTTCAAATGTACGTTGGCTGTCAAAGAATGGATCTGAGCCAATAGGGTTACGAACTACTGGACGAGAAAGAGGAGTGCTTAAGTTTGCATCCTGTTGTGTAATACTAGCAGGCTGGAGACTACCAAAATTTAGAGATGCTGCTCCATTATCGTTGATAAAGAAACTGTCATTCACTCCAAAGGAGAAACTACTATTAAATTGTTCGTTGGATGATAAGTTGATATCTATAACTTTGACGTTTACAGCTACTTGTCTTTGTCTTAAATCTAGTTGGATTAGTTGGGATGAGGCAATTTCTACTTTTTGTGGTGGACCGACTAAGGTTATACTATTGAGTCGGCTATCTGTGACTACTTGTAAACCTTTTAATATTGGAGGAGCATCCTGGGGGTCGTAGCGTAGTGGCTGAATAACTGTTCTTTCAATTGTTTCAGTATTTGTAATTGCTTGGTTAGTTCCGGGAATGTTAACTGTATTAACCTGGGTTACTGGTGATGTTGTGACTAGGGCGCTTTCGGCTCCCATACTTACTAAGAAACCTGCTGCTTCTTGGGCACTAACTTGGTTTAAACGGAAGGAGCGAACTACGACGTTTCTAGCTTCTGCTGGTAGTTCTTGCCCAACAAATACTGTGTTACCTACCCGGTTTGCTTGTAAACCACTTAGACGTAGGACGTAATTAAATACGTCTTGAACGGATTCATTTTCAATATCTAGGGAAATACTTGGCCCTGATTCGGCTTCTTCTCCGGCACTGAAGGCAACGTTTAATCCTGCTGCTCTAGCTAGTAAGGCTAAGACGTCTCGGATTGGCGCATCTCGTAATACTAAACGGGGTATCCTTTCTTGGGTTCCTAAATTTATAACTTCTACTGAAGGGTTGATGTTGGATACTGCTATGTCTCCTACTGGTGGTGCTACTGCTCGTGGTTGAAAGGGTGGTACTTCACTGGGGGATGGTTGTCCTGGTAGGGTGGGGAAACCATCTCCTGTTAGTTCGGAATCTGGTAATAGTACCTCTGGCTGTTGGGAGTTCCTAGTTTCTCTTGGTGGTACTACTCTAGTTTCTGGTTCTACAGGGGGGCGGGATACAGGTGCTGATGATTCTGAGGGTGGGGGAAAACTATTGGGTTGGGTTGCTTGAGCTATTTCTCCTGAACTGGCAGCAGCACTGAGGATGATTCCTTGGCCTCCACCTTGGATGATTCTACCTCTGGGAGTACCTTCTGTTCCTCTGATAATTACCCGGACGCTATTGGCATCTACTTGGGTTACTTCTACATATTCTATTCCTGGAGCTGGACTTTCTTTTCTGAATTTGTTGCCCTGGGGTAGGCTTAGTTGGGCATTGATTATGTCTGCGACAAAGGAGTTGTCTCGGTTAACTGAGAATACTTCGGGGCGATCGCCATTGTTGGTGACTAGGACGATATTAATTCCCCCGTCTCCTGAATTTAACTGAACTTGGGTAATTTGGGTTACTGCAATGGCTGGGGTTTGAGCGATGATTATTGCTGCTACTCCAGTTAACAGTCCACTACTAAATTGAATTTGCTGTTTCACTGTCCTCACTCCACACTTGGCTTTGATTAGGAAAATGTTGGTGTTTGGCTAGAGTATAGGGCTTTATCTACAGCTTTGCATTTTTTAGCTTTTTGGTTTTTCTTTGTTCTAGTGTCCCTACCCTTCCAACCACTAACTCTTTGAATAATTAATTATTAATAGTTAATCATTCATAATTAGGGTTTGCTGATTAATCCTCAAATTATGGGGTTGCTGAATAGTAATGATTTTTAGATTAAGTATGAAGGTAAAACATAAGTTTTTCAATTTTAGCTTCAGTTACTTATCATTACATTTCAGGAATGCTCAATTTTTTTACAAATAAAGGTTTGAGCAATTTTCTATCTGGAAAAAGTACCTAGTTTTGAGCTGCTTGATGCTCAAAAGGTTAGGATTTTGGGCAAGAGTTGGGCAACACAATTACTCCCCTACTCCCCTGTTCCCCTACCTTAACTATCCATTACCCACATAATTATTTACAATCTGGAAAGCCTTATTGGTTAATGATTTCGAGATTCAATAACAGCAGATAGATTGACTTTGACCAGCATCTATGATTCCTTCCTGATACTGCCCTTTCCCAGCTTCCTGCTCCTTGAGAAATGTTAAGAAAGATGTGGATAAAGCATAGCCTTAAAAGGGTAAGTTTTTAAGATTTGAAATGGGGACGCGGTGATTGGATAATTGAGTAATTAATTCAATCTAATTGCTCTATAGAGATAGAGAAAAAACCCAGACAAACCGGACGCGGTGATACCCTATCTCCCGTCTTGGTGTCCTCCTACTCCCCTACTCGTTAAACAAGACTTTTTCAGCAAACCCTAATTAATTGTTACCGATACGATTTTGCTAACAAAAGCTAACAATGCACAGTAATTAAATTACTGAGGGGGTATCTCCCAAAGTGATAGAAGGATGTTCTACCACGCTTTTAATAAAAATGCCACGCGCTCCTCTTCTTGATCAGAAGAGGATTGGCTAACAGGAAGTTTTTTCCTCCTCTTAGTCGATGGGATATGGCGTTTTGCTCCGCAACATTAAAAGCTACCCGGCTCTGCAAGATCGGGAAAGCTTTCCCTCCGAAATGGTTTGGCAAATGGTATCCCACCCTAAAGGGGAAACTGCGTTTTTTCCTGACGGAATACTCGGCAAATATGTCGGCTACAGCCATGAAAGGAGTTATGCGCCAGAAAAACCACGGCTTTTTCTCCATGAATTGAGAGGCTTTATACCTTGATTTTTCGGTAATTTAGATAATTTTAGATAAAAGCAATTGCTATTTTACCATTTATTTGTGAAATCTTTTTATTTTTTATTTAATTTTTATTTTTTTCCTGGTGCAGCAGCTTCTGGTTTGGCCAATGATTCTTGTTCACTTAAGGCCAATAGAGCGTGCATATCAAAGGATGTTGTTAGTCGATTTTCTGGTTGACTAACTGGTACAAATCTATTTTGTTTCCATTCGACTTCTATTACTTGATTTCCTTGGTCAAGTCTGGTTCGTAAGTTTTTAACTACTAATAATGTTTGCATCCTCTCTAGAGCAATCATAAATGCTCTTGTTTGAGAATAACTGCCTTCAAATTCTACTTTAAATTCTCGTCGTTTTAATTTGCCATTTACGAGTGGTCCTAATGAGCTATCCTGAACTATATAATTACCATCTTTTGACTCTACTGGCTCAAATTTTGTCATTTTTCCCTGCTGCTCTTCATCTGTAATTCCTGAGTTAATTTGATCGATTAATTTATTCATGTCGAACAGCAAAGTTTTCATTGTTTTTTCAGTGGCAAATAAGCTGGTTACGTCTTTTCTTTTTTGTTCTGCTGTTGCTATTTCTGCTTCAGCTTTTGGTCGTTCTTTTATTTGTTTTTCCTGTTCTTTGATTTTGACTGTTGCTGTTTCTATTTCTGCTCTTAATTCGGCACTTTTTTCAATAGCTGGTTTGAGCTGATTATATCCTAAAAAACCTGCTATACCAATTCCTACTACACCAATAACTCCTCCGATTAACCTTGGGTCTTTGAGGGATATACCCAATATTTTCGGACCTCCTCCTTCTTCTTCTTGTTCTTCTAATTCTGGATTCCACTCATTTGCTACTACCATTTTTTAAGACTCCTTTTTCTGTTAATGTTTCTATTCTATCTACTAATCCAATTGCTCCTCTGCTTTTTAATTGAGGTAAGAATTCTGATGCACCTTGAGGACTAAGATTTGTTTCTATTTTATATTCAACTATTTGGGGTAATTCTGGGATTTCAGGTGCTATATTTACACTCGATTCTTGTAATTCTAATCTGGTAGGATTAGGTTTTTTGGCAGCAGTAATTAGTTTGGTTTTTTCTCCGTTAAAAAATGGGGAGTTTTCTAGCAGTAATATCAAGTCATTGATTTGACCAAAAGTATTAGCAGTTCCCGAAAATAATATAGTTGCTGTTTCTTTTGGGGGTGGTGCTGTTGCTTCTTTTGCACCTTTTTTAGGGGGGGGTGGAGCGGCAACTTTTGGTTCTTTTTGTTCTATGCTATTGATTATTACTCCGTTAGGTACTATTGCTCCAAATTCTCCTAGTAGAGCTGACCATGGTTTGATTTGGTCAAAAACTGTGGCTAAAGCTTTTGCTTCTGCTTCAAATGCCTTGGTTTTTTCTTTGATTGCCTCAATATCTTTAACTTGAGCATCTAGTTTACTCAATTTGGTATTTAATTTTTCTAAGTCACCTTGGAGTTTAGTGTTAACTTGACCTAAGTAAAACCACCCACCTGCAACTAGACCATTAACTGCTACTGCTACTGCTGCCCCAATCAGAATTGGTCTGGGGTCTTCTAGTGAAGGTCCACTACTGGCAGGTTTGGGAATATCTTTTTTATTTTTATATTCTGGGCGGTCGTTCAGAAAATTTATATCTAAACCATACATATTAATTTATACCTCTCTTAATCCTAATCCTAATACCACTCCTAAACCGGAACGTTGTTCTGGTGGAATTTCTTGTTCTATTTCTAGGGCTAAAGTTTCTATTGGGTCTACTTTAGATGCTGGTAAACTTAAACGTTGCATGAAAAAGTCATCTATTTGTCCTATTGCTGAACCAGACCCTGTTAATAATAGTTGTGCCACCTCCAAATCTTCAAATTGATTGAGATAAAAGTCGATTGAGCGTCGTAGTTCGTCTCCTAATTCTGCTAATACTTTGAGTAAAGCATTGGTTCCGGGATTTGATTCGTTTCCTGTCACTCCCATTGTATCTAATGCTGGAACTGTCATCCCTAGTAACTCGGCAGTCTCTCTAGTTGGGGGTAGGTTCATTGCTTCGTTTAAGGAAGATTGCATCTGATAGGTGCCAATAGGAATTGTCCGGTTAAATTGGGGTATTCCGTCTACTACTATAGCTAGTTCGGTGCTGTCAAATTCTAGGTCTGCTATTACTGTTGCTTCTTGAGGGCCATATTGTTGAAGTATATCTTTGACTGTACGGATGAGGGCAAAGTTACTTACTTCTAAAACGTCTATGGCTAATCCTGCTTGTGTGAATACTTCTATGTAGGTATCTGTTACTTCTTTTCTTGTTGCGACTAAGGCTACTTGTACTTTTTCTAGGTCATCGTTTGGGTCTATTATTGTTCCTAATTTCTGATAGTCTACGTCTGCTTCTTCTCTGGGAAATGGTAAGTATAATCCTGCTTCTTGATTCATGTAATCTTGTAATTCTTGGTCGTTTAATTCTGCTGGTACAGGAATTACACGGGTAACTGCTTCTCGTCCTGGAATTGCTGTTGCTACTCTTCTAGTTTTGATGTTGTTGTCGGCTATAATTGATTCTAATAATTCTGACATTGTGGGAGGGTCAATTATTTGACCTTCTAAAAATACATCTTCTGGTACTTCTGCTGTGGCTAGGTTTAATAATTTTAGTTTATCTCCTTGTTGGCGGATTTCGGCAATATTAATTCTTTCTGGTCCTAGTTCTATTCCTATACCTGGTTGCTTTTTTTTGAACAGGTTTTTTAAGTAATTAACCATAATTTCTCCTGGTTTTATTTTTAATTCAATATATAGCAATCCTCTAATATATTCGTGGCAAAAATTTACTGTTTTTTAGGGAAGAGGGAACAGGGAATAGCTGGGAGTTTCAACTTTTTGATTTATAGTCATTTGAAATAAGGATGAAACACTTTTTTGGCTGAAACCCTTTCCCGGAAAGAAACACTTTTCCCCGTCTTATTCAGAATGACTATACGTTTTAATTTGCCACAACCTCTAACCTATTGAGGATTGCTATATAGGATTTTTAAATCATATCAAATCCGGTTGAATACTTACTATATAGTTAGAGGTGTGGAGAATTTGGGGAGTTTGGGTAGTTTGGGAATATTCAATATTAAAGTCTAGTTATGAACATATATTATATAACCGGATTCTATATCAGATGTAAATCTAGATTGACTTTTTTTCTGATAAACAATATTGTCTTTAGTTGCGACTAATCTTGGTGCAAAGCGAGTATTAAATACTGTTTTACATTCTTGACTATTCCCTATTTCCTATTCCCTTGTTGATAGAACTACATTTGCGTATTTCAACTGAAAATGAAAATTCTATATAGTAGTTTCCATACTGGTGAGGTAGAAAGTTTTAGGTTGTAGGAAACAGGGAATAGGGAATCAATAAAAAGACAACAAACAACAGACAAATTTACCTCACGAGCTTGAGAAACATTATATTTTTTTTGAGATTTTCTATAGAAAAATATTTTAAGTGCTTATGCGAAATTAATTACACATTTTATTATATAGCAATCATATTTTAGTTGTAAAATTTTAGTGGTAATTAGGAGTCATAATTCAGGATTTAGAATATAAACTGATTTTGATTGCTCTTAATTAGTGAGCATTCAGCCGTCAGCTCTCAACTTTCATGGTTCCTGGTTTGTTCCATTTTGCGGAGGAATTAGGATTGAGATTGAGCAATAATTAAAAGTCTGGGAAAAGCAAAAATATCAACTAACTTTCGATATTTAGGCTCATTTTTATTTATTACTGATAAACCATTTTCTCTGTAGGAGGCTAGGTGACTACTAATAGCTGTTTGCGCAGCATTCCGCAGGAAATGCTTACCAAATAATTAAGGTTTAAAGCCTTCTATTTCCAGAGAAACAATGAATTTATTTTCCTTTTCTTCAATCATCTTCCTTTTAGGGAGAGGTAATTATCAATTATCAATTATTGAACTTAATTGTTCCTAAATATCTGATAAATTATTCGTGATTGCTATACAGTTCCCACCTTCTCTATAAATTATCAATTACAGTCCTTTCTGTTCTTACGAGGTACAGTCAGCAATTTCTATTTTCTGTAGGATAAAAAGAATAACGGAATGAATATTTTGTGCCTATTGCTTATTGCTTATTCCCTATTCCCTAAAACCATAAATATCATGTACCTCATAAATTCGGAAACTGCTGTATTTCTCCCTATACTCTTTTCTCTCTCTCAAGTAGGAAATTTATTTTCCATGACTACTTTAGATATTTTGATTATTTTTACAGATGTTTATTATCGTTAAATGGAAACGTTTTTTTGTCTTAACTTTTCTCGGAATACTCTTAACCTTTTTTGTTGGTTGTAGCACTCCTTATCTTAATTTAGAAACGAAAGAAATAGAGTTCTGGACTATACAGCTTCAACCCCAATTTACTAATTATTTTAATCAGTTAATTAGTGATTTTGAAGCTGATAATCCAGGTTTATCTGTACGATGGGTTGATGTACCTTGGTCTTTGATGGAAAGTAAAATTCAGAGTGCTATTTTGGCAAAAAATCTTCCAGATATTGTTAATCTTAACTCAAGTTTTACATATTTATTGACTGAACCTAATGCTTGGTTGAATTTGGATACTATCTTATCAGATTCGATCAGAAATCAGTATTTGCCTAATCTTTGGCAAGCTGGTGAAATTAATGGTAAAAGTTTTGGTATTCCCTGGTACGCTAGAACAAGTATAATTTTTTATAATTCTCAGCTTTTTCAAGAGGGAGGAATTGAGGAACCTCCCAGAAATTACTCAGAGTTGGCTGAGGTAGCTAAACAAGTTAAGGATAAAACGGGCAAATATGCGTTTTTTGTTTCTTTTTTGCCACAAGGGGGGTATGAAGTATTAGATTCTTTTGTGAAAATGGGGGTAAAGTTAGTAGATGTTGATGGTAAGGCTGCTTTTAATACTGAAGCTGGTCAAAAAGTTTTTGATTATTGGGTTGATTTATATCGAGAAGATTTCTTACCGAAGGAAGTATTAATACAAGGATTTGAAACTGGTATTGACTTTTATCAAACAGGGAAAACAGCAATGTTGTTTTCGGGACCTGAGTTAATTGAGGCTATTTCTGAAAATGCACCAGAAATTGGTAAAGTTTCACTTCCTGCATCTCAAATTACAGGTAAGACTGGTAAAAAAAGTTTAGTTTTAATGAATTTAGCTATTTCTAGTAATAGTAAGTTACCAGATATAGCTTTGAAATTTTCTTTGTTTATTACTAATCATCAAAATCAAATGGCATTTGTTCAGAAGACTAATGTTTTGCCTTCTCAAACGAAGACTTTAGAGAATATTTCTGTTCAAGATATTAATTCTGATACTTCGACTGAAGAACGGGCTAAATTTATTCGTGCTAGTCAAATTATTGAAGCGGAGGTTTTACTCCCACCTATTAAAAATTTGGATAAGTTGAAACAGATTATTTATCAAAATTTACAAGCAGCTATGTTGGGAGATCAAACGGTGGAGCAGGCGATAAATAATGCAGCAGATGAATGGAATAATTTAGAATGACTAGAGCAAAATTAATTTAATATTTTAGATGGGAAAACAAGAGGTATTCAAGCTGGAAGCAAAATCAATATAGTTGATTTTTGATATACAAATATATTCTAGATTTTCCTGAAAAATCTCAAATCATCACATCTGATTGCTGATTTCTATAATTACCCTGATTAATCAAGTTTTATGAGTTATATGAGTTATATGTGATAAAAATTATCTCTTCTATCTCACTCATAAATTCTCAAAATTTAGAGATTGAATGTATCAGGAAATATAAAAAGGAGATAGGGAATAAGTAATAGGTAATAGGGAATAGGTCCGAAGAAATACAATGGCAAATATTTGTCGCTGAAAAATCTAGGAATATATCTACTGAATACTTCTCTATCTAGCAAATTTCAATCCCTTGAAGTATTACCGCTTTTAGATGTTAGTCACTTGTATGCTCTCTTAATAATTATTTGACAAACAGTCTCTTATCCCTACTCACTACTTCCTTTTCTCTACCTCATAAATGTTATTTTTCAGTCTTTAAAAAAGACATATAGGGTTGCTCAAGCTCATAGAGGTACATTGATATTTTGTATTTTTATTTATTCCCTTTTCCCTGTTCCCTCAAACCTAAAACGTAAGCATTCAGCCGTCAGCTAGCCTCTTTACAGAGGAGCTTTCCTGCGTAAAACGCTACTAGCTTTTGCAATATATAGTTATTTAACTTAAAAATGAGACGTTTTTTCACCTAAAAATTCCTCATAGAAAGAAAGCTTTCTCTCAATCTAAAGTTAAATGACTATATCTATATTTACTGTCATACAATTGCATGGGTTGAGAACTTAAACTCGTTGTTTGTCTATTTCAATTTATGGGTTGAAAATATAGTAGTAAGTTAAAAGAGCGTTTGCTTCATTTATTAAAAATTACGCCTTACTGACTGCTGACCTCTAATAGCTGAATGCTTATACCAAATTAATATTAAGTTGGATAGAAGAAAATTTTAATCCGAGTTTACTGTACATCAAGATAGGTGAATTAATTAGGGTTTGCTGATTAAATCTAAAAGCATTTACAGATAAAGGTTTTAACCTTTGCACGGTCTGGAAAAAGTGTAAGATTTTAAGTCAAAAAGGTTTAAAAAGTTACGATTAAAGGCTAACTAGGGTAGAAAATTTAAGGGACGATTCTTTCTACTAACTCCTCTATAACTCGCATTTATCCTGACTCCTGACTCCTGAATTCTATACTCACCCTAAAGACTTTTTCAGCAAACTCTAATTAATTCATAATTCTATGCAGCTTTACATAAAATTGCTATTACCCTAAAACTTTGTAACTCACCATTATGAGAACTGCTATAACATTCTTTGTTCATATTAAGTAGGTGAGTTTAAGAGATTAAATGTATCAGGCAATATCAAAAGGAAATATAAAAAGGGAACACTTAACTGGGAACAGGTAATAAGAAAGAAGAAATCAAGACAACTATTTGTCACTTAAAAATCCAGGGAATATATGTACCTTTCAACCTCTGGTATTTACCATATTTTCAGCTTTTGAAGTATTACTTCTTTTAGATTTTAGTCATTCTCAACTCTCTTAATACTTGTTTTACAAACAGTCTCTAATTAGGGTTTGTTTATTAAATATCAAAGCATTTACAGATAAAAGTAAGTTCCTTTGTAGGTATGGAAAAATTACCTAGTTTTTGGTGAATAAAGTTGAAAAAGTAAGCATGAGTGGGGTAATTTCAGTTAGCCTCCTGCGGAGGAGCTACGCTATCAGTTTGCTACGCAAAAATGTGCGGAGAATTCCGTAGGAAAAAGCGTCCTAAGTCCGAGCTATCTTATCAGTTAGCCTCCGACTCAAGTCAGATACTTGAAATACTTAGTTAAATATTTTTTCATCCCCTTTTAAGGGGATAAAATCAAAAAAAATCCTTTGAGTCAATCCTATCCGTTTTAAGAAGAGCTAATTATTACCTCAATCAAAAGACTTTCCATACAAAAACCCTAATTATCCTGAAAATAGTGAGGAAAATGTAGCCACATTGAAAACCTTTTAAAAGTCTTTTCCAGCTTCATTTTCTAATTTTTATTTTTAACGTTTATTTATGCTTACCTACTTAGTATTATGCTAATCCCTAAAAAGTTGCCTATACTAATATTTTCATATATAGAAGCCATTTGCTATCTCCAGAAAAGAGGGAGTAGGGAGTAGAGGAAATAATTGACAGTTTATGCTCAATAATTGATTTGATTTTTTATTTTTGGAGATGTCTATTTGGTATCTCCACAAAGGTGAGGATTTTTATCAAAAGAGTCAAGAGTCAGGAGTCAGGATATTGAGAAATAAAATAGGGGAAGAAATTGAAAAATGCCCCCATTTCCCCATCTCCCCAGACTTCCAATCTCAGGAGTAGTGGAGTGTGGGAGAAATCAACATAACAATAATTAATATTAAATCAAGTCAAATTAGCCAAAAAATGATTTGGTATTTACTAATTAATTGATAACTGAAGTATTTATCAAGTAGAGCATTAATGGATGATACTTGATATAAGAAGGGGAAATTCTGTAAATATTATTTTTAGTTGGTAAGCATTTTTTGTGGAATGCTTACTTCTGTAAAATTTATATAAAATTTCATTAAGATTTAGAATTTTTTATCTCAGTAATAACCGCAAATGCAGAGCAAGTTGTTATTAAAAATATGTACAATTACGGAAGATTTTTATCAATTTTTGCAGTAAAATTAGATTGAAATAAATAGTTTGAATAAAGACTGTATGGACTATAAAACTAGATTGAGCATCAAGTCAGATATTTGTTTGTTGAGTAGTTAATTAAATTATAGGTTGTCTACAATTAAAATGAATTTGCAAATAATAAATAACAGTTGAATAAGAATAACCCTAGATTAAAAGTTAATCAATCAACCAATTTGATCATCATTATGTGGTAAGTATTTCCTGCTGAATGCTGCGCAAAAAGCTATTAGCACTCAGCAGTCAGCTAATAGTCTAGGGTAAACCCATCTTATTTTGAAGTTCTAACAGAGCAAGGATGTCAGACTTATGAGTATCTATACTTATCACTCCTCTAAAGCTTAACAGTTTCCAGAATTTAGATGGGTTTACCCTGGCTAATAGTCGAGCCAACGTATAGGACTGATTAAAATTAGTTGATGATCTTTTTCTTTGATATTTCATTTTTTGGAGATTAATTCCTTCTGACAAAAATGAATATTTTGTGCCTATTGCCTATTGCTTATTTCCTATTCCCTAAAACCATAAATATCATGTACCTCATAACTTCGGAAGCTGCTTTATATAAACCCAATTCTCTTTTAAAGTATGTTTGACCTAAGTAGAGCAAGCTAAAAAAAAGAGGTTGCATCTTGAGCCATAAAACACTTTCAGCAATTAATATAACTAGACTTTTTAGCTAATTTACAATTTAATACATAACGCACAAAATTTATCATACTCTACTTAATTGTATCCTCATAAAAGTGTTGACTGAGTTTACCAAAACTTCATAATCTTTATCAAAATCATAAAGTTTTGGTAAATATTCAGTAAAAATTCAGAGGAATGGTAAATGTAAATATTTCGATGAACTATTATCTATATATCTAAAATCTAGGAATATAGAAATTCAGGACTGCATTGATGGAGTATTAAAAATGATAATCAACACAAAACCTACTACCGCTAAATTTTTTAAGGAGTTAATTCATCTGATACCCAAACAATTTAGTGGTAAGTTAGAATTTCAAAATAGAGAAGCAGAAATTTGGCAATTATATTTTCATCGTGGGTGTTTAACTTGGGCAACAGGTGGTAATACTTGTTGGCGAAGATGGCGTAGGAATTTTAATCAATTTTGCCCTTCAATTTCTTTAGAAACTCTGAGTTTCTATACCAATGATGTTTGTGAAAGTTGGCAATATTACATCATCAATATTTTACTGGAACAGGAAAAAATTTCTGTTTCTCAAGCTCATTCTATTATTAATAATAGCTTGATAGAAGTATTGTTTGATTTGATTCAGGAAGATAGCTTAAATACTTTACAGGTTACTTCGATAACTTGTAATTTACAAGCAGAAATGAAGCAACCCATTTTTCGTTTGAGTATTTATGAAGCTTTTGAAAAGGTGAAACCAATATGGCAAGCTTGGTGTGATGAAAATTTATATAGATATTCTCCTAATTTAATACCTATATTGAATAGTCCTGAATCCCTAAAACAACAATCTTCAAATTTGGTATACCAAAAATTCAAGAAATTAATTAGTAAAGAACTAACACTACGAGATTTAGCTTTTTATTTAAAGCAGGATTTATTGAGGTTAACTAAAACATTAATCAATTATGTCCGCAAAGGCATAATTAAACTAACTTTTTTGCCTGATTTACCTGCATTGGCTATAGTTAGGGTTAACGCTTTAGACAATCAAGACAAAGATGTTCAAGCAGAAGATTTACCATTAATTTCAACTTCTAGAAATAGAATTTATCACAGGCAAAACAAATTAATAGTTTGTATTGATGACTGCCCAATAATTAATAAAGTAATGAAAAAAATCATTACTAAAAATAACTATCGGTTTATGGGAATTCAAAAGTCAACATTGGCTTTACCTAATCTGATGAAAGTTAAGCCTGACTTAATATTTTTAGATATAGATATGCCTGTGACTAATGGTTATGAAATATGTAGTCAAATCAGGAAAATTCCTCATTTGAAAAATACTCCTATAGTAATTTCAACTGGTAGGGAAGGTCTAATTGATCGAGTTCGCGCTCAGTTTGTAGGATGTTCTGAGTTTATTAATAAACCAATAAATCAGGAAAAAGTTCAATCTATTTTGCAGAAATATCTGGATTCAGAAAATACAAAAACAGACATATCAGTGGTTGGAAATTTAGCTGTTGCTATTTGCTAAAAAATTACCTAATAAATACAAAGAACCACACAAAACAATTAGATTTTCACGATCACTCATAGCTTCCGGCAAAGCTATTGTTAAGTCGGAATAGGCTTGACTAAACTCTAATTCTGTGCATACATTCATAGCAAGTTGACTAAGTTCCTCTGGGTCAGCAGAACTATGGTCCGGGACAGGAACTAGGTAGAGGCGATCGCCTGGTCTAATCAGCGCCTGAAAAATTGCCGAATGTTCTTTAGTAGACAGCATACCCATCACCCAACTGATAGATGGATAATCAAGTGTCCTGACATACCGCCCCAACACTTGGGCAGCAGCAGCATTATGGGCACCATCTATTAATAATTTTCTATTTTGCCATGTAGTCCATTGTAAACGTCCAGGCCATTTAGTTTCAGCTATTCCCTGTTGAATTGCTGAGGTTGGGACTTGCCAACCTTGTGTTTCTAGCACTTGGACTGTGGCAATGGCGATCGCTGAATTTATCAACTGCACATCTCCAAATAATGGTAGTTGATATTCAATCCCTTGATAAGTAGCTACTAGCAATGAGTTATTTTCCTGACTTGCTTCTAATAATTCTGCAGGTTCTACCCAAACAACAGGACATTCGAGGGCAGTAATACGTTTTTCTACTACTGTTTTTGCTTCTGGAAGTAAAACTCCAACTATAGCAGGACATCTTAGTTTAAGAATACCCGCCTTTTCGCCAGCAATATGACTCAAAGTAGGACCTAATCTTTGCCAATGTTCCCAACTAATAGAAGTAATAACAGTTACCATTGGTTGGTGACAAACATTTGTGGCGTCTAGTCTCCCTCCTAAACCTACTTCTACAACTGCTATATCTACTTCTTGTTGAGCAAAATATAACCAAGCAGCAGCAGTAATAACTTCAAACTGAGTAGGTGAAGGTTGTTCTGGTGGAATAGCTGCTTCTACTTCTAGCAATACTTGTTCTAATGTAGTGGAGGAAATTTTTTCTTCATTGAGGCAAATACGTTCTGTCCAGTCAACCAGATGAGGTGAGGTGTAACGTCCGACTTTATATCCTGCTGCTGTAAGGATAGATGATAGGTAAGCACAGACTGAACCTTTACCGTTTGTCCCAGCAACATGAATTATGGGTACTTGTTCATGGGGGTTGCCCAAGTTATCTAGAAGTTGGTAGATGCGTTCGAGACCAAGCTCAACGCCGAAATGTTCAAAGCGTTTCAGGAAAGAGTCTATGGAGTTCACAGTTTTTTTATAATAGTAATTAGCAATGAGCTATTAGCTTTTTTCATTTATATAATAATTAGAACATCGCAGCGGATAATTGGCATTTTAATTTGGCTCGGACTTGAGCCTAAATCTCCAACGTTATAGTTTTGAGTAGAGGGTGAAAGATATTATCTATTTTCCTGAGTCTGAGAAATTCTACTACGGGAAAACTCCAAATTTTTCTGTTTTTCTAGATAGATATTAAATCAAGAGGAAGTTTATTTTCTGGAGATACCTAATATAAACATCAGGTCATTCTAATTAACCGCGTTAGTGTAATGGTATGATGTTAAAACATAATCTAGTTTAGTATTATCTAGGCATCGGCGGAGAAAAATCAATGTTAAGTCAACTCTTGCAAAAAAAACACACTAAAAATTTTCAGGTATACGATGTAGATAAAAGTGGATTTGTAGAAGTAGCCGATCTAGAACGTTGTGCCAGTAATCTTAGTAAACTACGAAACTGGAAACCAGACTCATCAGAATTTCTAGAATTAAAAGCCAAATATTCAGCAATATGGACAAATTTTTGGCAACCTGCTGATATTAATGGTGATGGGAAAGTGAGCTTAGAAGAATATCTGAAAGTAGCAGATAATTCAATTAATAACTTTTCTAATTCTACTGAACTTCAAGAGGCTCACAAGGCTAAAGCTAATGCGATATTTGACATTTTAGATGCTAGTAATGATGGTCAAATTAGCCTTGTAGAATATAAACAATTTTGTATAGCTGTTGGTCTGACGGAAAAAGATGCTGAAACAGCTTTTGCCCATTTAGACCGCAATGCGGATGGGTATATTTCACGGGATGAATATTTCCAAGCCTCCCAAGAGTTTCATATCAGTGATGATTTGAATGCTTCTGGGAATTGGCTTTATGGTACTTACGAATAAACTTCTTTAAAACTGCAAAAACTATTGTTCCAACTACCTCCTCGTTCATTCCCATTTTTCCTGAATTCCTATCATGGGAGGGGTTAGGGGTGGGTTGACTCCTTTGCCAAAAAACCTCACCTTTGCGAAGATACAAAATGACTTTTATAGATAATTTTTATTGCACTTCTGAATAATATGAAAATTATCTAAGTACCTTCCAATCGCTAATTTGCCATTTTCCACTTTGACGAACTAAATTATAACGAACAAGTAAGTTTTCATTATCAGAATTGGTCAATCTACCATTTTCATAAAATTTAACTGTTTCTCTAACTTCAGCTTCTACTTGAGCTTGATTCCCCTCTTGGTTACTTACTTTGAAATTTTTTATCTCTAGATTATGCTGATACTGTCGATAAGAGTTCTCTCGCTTCAGAGCATTCGCTGTAGGTAACCAGCGAGACAGAGCTGGGTCTACTAAAATATTTTGTAATTGTTCAACTTGATGGTTAGGACCTAAAGCAGCAGCTTTGACATCTAACCAACTTTGAATGGCTAGTTGTGCTACTTCTTTTGTCATCGGACCTGATCCTGTCAAGTTAACTTGATTAGGTTCTGGTATTTCGATTAGAGAGCTATTTAACTGGATATCAGCTTGTTCCCCTTGTAGTCTAGGTCCACCTAATTCTAAAGCATTTGCTAACCAACCAATAATTTTGATTGTAATAAAACCGATTAGTCCTATTCCCAATAATCCCAGAAGACTAATTGATATTAAACGACCAACTTTGACAGATTCTCTTCTACCTGAAGTTCTGCGTGGAGTATTTTCTGGTATGGATTGGGGAAATCCTTCTGATATATTTTCATTAAACTGAGGTAAACTACTCCTACTTCTTTCTCTGATTCTTCCCGAATAGCGACCAGAACTTAAGGAGGATTCCTGTTGTTCTATACCTGATGATTTTTCTGCTTCTAAAAGTGACGAATTGATAGTAGAATTTAGTTGATTAGATGTTCCTTTTCTGGCAGAAGCAAGAGTAGCAGTTGTAGAACTACCAACACCAGAAAAACTTTTCTGTTCTGAACCTGATACTGAAGATTTTCCTGGTTCTTTCCCATAAAACATCTGTTCTGTATCCCGATCGCGACGGGGTTGGACAACTACCCACTGGTTAGCTGTTTCTGATTCTGTTGGTAAAGCTTCTAGATAAGCTTGAACGTGCTGATCTGCAAAATAATCTTTCAAAGAAGCTGACTTATCGGACAATTCACGGAAATGTGGAAATACTTCTTCTGTTAACCAATGTTCTGCATAAAGACACAAACCTGGTAATAAGTCTGGAGATTCTTGAGAATTTGCTTGAATAAAGGATAACGGTTCACTTTCATGGCTCAGTTCTAATGAACGACTAGCTTCTTCTGTTTGTCCTAACAGTAAAGCACATACAGATTTTTCTAAGTTGACATCTTGACTTCTGCCTAATTGCATTAACATCAACTTAGCTTTACGAATCAAAGCTGGTTGTTTTTGAGCAAAACCTTGAGCTAAAAAGGTATAAACTGCTAGGTATGTACCAACTGCCGAAGGACGATTAGCTTCACCCTCAAATAATTTCTTTTGTTCTGATGTGCTTAAGTAGTGACGTAGCTGCTGAATAAATTTGAGAAAATCTTCTACTCCCAGTCCAGATTGATCGTCCCCTTGACCATCAATTCCACCCCGTTCATTGAGCATATCTTGCAGAATTTCTAGGCCACGGCGACGATCGAGCGCCAATTCTTCTGGTAATGCTAATAGCTCCATGACTCTATAAGGACGTAGCTTATAGAGGTCAGCTTGGATTTCGCCTCTAACTTGGACAAAGAGATTTTCTCGGAGCAACAATCCCTGACCAGCTTCTAAAGCTGTGGCCGCATTTTCATATTGTCCTTGTTGCCATTGTTCTCTGCCCAGTTCTAAATTTGCTAAAGCTACTGTCAGGACAATATCTGGCATTACCAAAGATGGTTCTCCAAAACGTCCATCTTTAATTGCAATACTATTATTAGTCAGATAAGGATGAGTAAGTTTTAATACCAGTTCGTATTCCCCTAGTTCCTGTAAAATTAGGAGGGCTCCTACAAATTGTGGATATTCTATTTCTATACTGGGAGTATTAGGGTCAAACTCATAGTTAACTTGGTTATCTCTGACTTTAGCTCTAATTCTTCTTTCTGACTGCCTAGAACTTTCTTGAGAGGAAGGTTCTTCTATTTGTTGAAGTTTTGTTTCCTTGTCCTCTTTGTCAAAGTTTATTCGAGAACTTGGAGTTAATTGTTCGGTTTCTGGCTCATAAGTTTTAGCGAGAAAGCTGCCATCGTAGGTTTGGCGTTGTTCTGGATCAGCCAGAACAGCATAAGCTTCATCTATTAGTTGTTTACGGGCAACTATTGTTGCCTCAGAATACTCCCTTCTAGGAAACTGCTGGATCCTATCTTGATGTGCCTGCCGTAATTGTTCAGCAGTAGCCTGAATTGGTAAACCTAAAATTCGGTAATAATCTAGTGGAATCCGCACAGTGCATTTCCTCAAAGGCGAGTTACATATTGGTTAATAATATTTTTTTTGCTGATTAACAGAGGTGTTCTGTATTACTTTAAAGCTTTTTTTGTTGATAGTTCTAACACTAGGCAATAATTGATACTCTAGAATTTGCTTGGTTTATTACAAACAAATATTGTGAGATTTCCCAGAAGCTATGATTCTTTAAATCTGCATCCAATAATATCAACACCCAATTAATTTTACCATCAAAATTCCAATTTATCTAAAAATCCCTCCTAATTATAAGAGCATACTATCCAAATTTTGACTACTTTTGAAAAAAATTAATTATTGCCATAAATATTAGACAAAGAGTATCACTGCTCAGAGATTAGATGTTGCATTTCAGCAGAAAATAGTTTACTGCCGGATATTAACAAGACAAAGTAATACTTGTAACATTTAGGAGTGAGTATTTTATATCAAGAGGGTAGTCAAGGTTATCTAGATTATTTTATATATACAGGCGATTCCGAAGTTATAAGGTACAAATATATGATAAAAGCTTTGTAGGGCAGGCACCTTACCTGTCACAACATACCTCATGGAGCAGAAATCCGCTGTATATTAATAAGTTACTAAATATAAATTCCTATAACTCTGAGATACGAGTAGTGTTAACTTTAACATTAGGGAATTTTGTTAAATATTTCTTTTGCCACATTTAGACTAATTATACTAGCTTAAAACAAATAAAAATGATTCAAGAACGTACTGCTCCTACTTTCGATACCAATAGTATAAAAATAAGTAAAGAAGAAGGTTTAATACTCTACGAAGATATGGTTTTAGGACGCTTGTTTGAAGATAAGTGTGCCGAGATGTATTACCGAGGCAAAATGTTCGGTTTTGTTCATCTTTACAATGGACAAGAGGGAGTGTCTTCCGGTGTAATTAAAGCGATGCGACAAGATGAAGATTTTGTCTGTAGCACCTATAGAGACCATGTTCATGCGCTCAGTGCTGGTGTACCTGCAAGGGAAGTTATGGCTGAATTGTTTGGCAAAGCTACAGGTTGTTCAAAAGGTCGTGGTGGTTCGATGCATATGTTTTCAGAGCAACATAATCTATTAGGAGGTTATGCTTTTGTAGCTGAAGGTATTCCTGTGGCGACTGGGGCAGCTTTTCAAAGTAAATATCGTCGAGAAAGTATGGGAAATGAAAATGCTGACCAAGTTACGGCTTGTTTCTTTGGAGATGGAGCTTGCAATAATGGTCAGTTCTTTGAATGTTTAAATATGGCCACATTATGGAAGCTACCAATCATTTATGTGGTGGAAAATAATAAGTGGGCAATTGGTATGGCTCACGAACGGGCTACTTCAGTACCTGAGATTTATCAAAAAGCTCATGCTTTTGGTATGGCAGGTGTGGAAGTTGATGGTATGGATGTATTGGCAGTATATTCTGCTGCTCAGGAGGCCATAGCTAGGGCGAGGGCTGGAGAGGGGCCGACTTTAATTGAAGCTTTGACTTATCGTTTCCGAGGACATTCTTTGGCAGACCCTGATGAATTACGGGATCAAAATGAAAAGGAGTATTGGTTCTCTCGCGACCCTATTCAGAAATTTAGTAAGTATTTAACAGAAAATAATTTGGCAGATTTAGCAGAGTTAAAAGCAATTGATCAAAAAATTGAGGATTTAATTAATGAAGCTGTTGAGTTTGCTAATAATAGTCCTGAACCAGGAGCTGATGAACTCTATCACTATATTTTTGCTGAGGATTAATTGCAGCTCTAAATTGTTAATTTAATTGAAATTTTTCCGCGAATTTTAGTAATTAGATTTCTTGTTGATGTGGTCAATTAGACTTTTTTGGAGACTGTTGATCAAATCAACTTACAAAAGGAAATAAAATATTAGAGAGTAATGGAAAGCCAGAATACAAAACTATTGAAGGTTTAAAAATATCTGGGAAATATTCACTAAAATCTAGGTGTTTTTCTGTAGGATTTTTTTCACAAAACCCCTATTTAAAGTCGATGAGGAATTTACTTCAAGAAGATTATACTAAATCCGCCTGAGTTAACTATGCTTTATAACCTACATTCGGCACTTCAAAACTTAGTATAAAAAAGGAGACAGGAGACAGGAGAAAATCTTGATGGTCAATAGGAGTAAATTAATCAAGTATTTCTGCTTAATATTTTCCCGCAAAATTTGACGAATGATCACGGTCAATCAGATAATTTACACACTATAAATACTTAGTTAAACACCATTTTTAATACTACTTTTAATGTTACAATTTGACGTCCGAAATGTGAGTTATAAACATTTTTTTTTACAGATAACTTGATAAAATAGAGAAGTTATCTGTAAGTCTGGGAGAGTCTTTTTATGGAGAAAAGCCTATGGAAAAGTACATTTTTATGAAAATTGTAGACAATATTCTTACTCCCCATTCTTCCCTCTCTCCCCACAAGGTTTTCAGGAGTTCCTTATAAGGGATAGTTTAGTTAAGAGGGTATTCATTCAATAATTGATAATTGATAATTGATAATTGATAATTACCTCTCCCTAAAAGGAAGATGATTGAATAAAAGGACAATAAATTCATTGTTTCTCTTGAAATAGAAGGCTTTAAACCTTAATGATTCGGTAAAGTTTTAAACTTTGAGTATTCAGTATGATTTTCAACTTGGAAAAACCCTTGTTTAAAAGTTGGTTTGGTATTAGATATTTCTAGAAAATAGCAGGGTAATTTCATTCTAGATTTTGAGCATGAATTTACTTACTTTCAGGTAGGGAAAGAGAAATTTTCTAGAAGCTCTAAATAGGGTCTGCTGAAAAAATTGGTTGGTGGGAGTAGGACGCGGCGACAGGGGGACGCGGAGACGCGGAGATGGGGGAAACAGGCAAAGGTTTCGGCAAAATTGAGGGACAATTTGTATACATAGTCAGCCAAAATCCTAACATAACATTAGCTCTAAGGAGCGAAAACTTGGTGCTTTTTAAGCGCCTAACAACGTTAAAACCTTCATCTGTCAGTGCTTTTAGATTTAATCAGCAAGCCCTAAATAAGGTATTTTCGGAAATACACAAAATGGCACAGTTGAGAATGAAATAGCCCTGAGAAAATAGGGAGTGGGAAGTTAGGAGAAGAAAATTTATTATTTGTGAGAGATAATTGAATTTATTTTTGATTATATGGAGATGTATATTCCTCTGAGAAGATATACAAAATGTTTCGGAAAAATGAGGTACAAGGTGCGAATAGTCAAACTTTTGTATCGTGATCATCTTGTCTGCTTATATTTCACAGGTAGCAAGAGGAAGTAGCAAGCAAGGAAAAGAGATTATTAAAAATTTACCTCACTATCGGCCTAAATTGCTGTAATTTATAGCCAATATTTATATAGCAATATGTGGATAGGTTGCGGGTAATTAAAAAGTAAATAAAAAACTTGAAACTCTCACCTTTTCCCTATTCCCTATTCCCTATTCCCTATTCCCTAAAAAGCAGTAATATTTTTGCCACGAATAAAGTAGGACTACTATATATTATATTTAGGATGTTTAAATAATAAATAAAAAGAATTAATAATTCTCAGGGAAATTTAAGCTGAAAATAAAGACTCAGTTAAATAATGATGGTAGTTGTTTACACAATCAAAACTCATCCTAAATCAGAAATCAAACCTAAATCTATCAAAAAAAAGATAGATTTGATTTTCAGGAAAACAACCGGATAAATATTTGAGTAATTGTAAATATACTAAACCCTAAAATACGAGAATTTTATGTAGGGGTAATATTAATCATGTCAAGTATTTTTTCTGTTCCCTATTCCCTATTCCCTCAAATCAAAAACTTGTGTATTTCACCAACCCTGATCATTTAGTATAAAAATACAACTTATACAGCCTAAATATTGTAATTATTATATAGTGATAATTATCAAATTTATGCCAAAAATTAATAAAGTTCAAGGAATAATTTGAACAATATATTTTAACAACTCTCCAATACTAAGCATCAGGGTAGAATCACTAAATCTAGATAGGCGGACATCATTTCCTAGAAGTGCTAAATTTAATGTATCACTATCAGAAAACCACAACGTAAATCTTTTTTGCAGATTTAGCAGCCAAGATTAAGTAATATACCCTAAAAATATTGTAGACAAATTAAACTATTCCATCAGGACACATCACTCTCTTTATCCATTCTTAACAAATTAACTAACTTATATATAAACGATAATGAAAGATAAAACAGGCAAAGTATTTTGGAAACAACCCTTAACTTATCTATTATTAATAGCAGGTGCCATTGGAGCATTGTTAGGCGATCGCCTGATTTTTTCCACAACTAACTCATCAGAAAATTCCAGTGAGGTTGCCCAATTATCCGTTACTCAATCTCCTAGTCCAACAGATGGTAATACTAACTCCCAACAGTCTAGTTGGTTGCCAGTTAGAAGACCTATTACCAATAGTAACTTTATTGTCAATGCCGTTCAACAAGTTGGACCAGCAGTAGTGAGGATTAATGCTTCTCGATCATTTAGTGGACAACCCAATATGTTTGGTAGAGGGGTACCAGAAGATTTCTATGGTTATGAAGGACCGAGAAGACGTTCTGGCCAAGTTGAACAAGGGACTGGTTCTGGTTTTATTATTAGTTCTGATGGCAATATTCTAACTAATGCCCATGTTGTAGAAGGTTCGACGACTGTGGAAGTTGTCCTCAAAGATGGCCGTCGCCTTCAAGGTAGAGTTTTGGGTACTGACTCTGTAACTGATGTAGCAGTAATTAAAATTGATGCTAATAATTTACCTACTGTTTCTCTCGGAGATTCAAATAACTTGCAACCTGGTGAATGGGCGATCGCTATTGGCAACCCACTAGGTCTGGATAATTCTGTAACGGTGGGTATCATTAGCGCGACTGGTCGTTCTAGTAGTGATGTGGGTGTCCCAGATAAGCGGGTAGGATTTATTCAAACGGATGCTGCAATTAATCCTGGTAATTCTGGTGGGCCTCTGCTGAATCAAAATGGTGAGGTAATTGGGATTAATACAGCTATTATTGATGGCGCTCAAGGATTAGGATTTGCAATTCCTATTAATAATGCTCAACAAATTGCTCAACAATTAATTAAAGGGGGTAAAGCAGAACACGCTTATTTGGGTATTGCTATGCAGACTTTAACACCGGAATTGAAGCAAGAACTTAATCGAAACTTCAATACAAATATTCAGTTATTCACAGATCAAGGGGTATTAGTAATGCAAGTTGTTCCTGGTTCTCCTGCTGATAAAAGTGGTTTAAAGCCAGGGGATATAATTCAAAAAATTGATAATCAAACTATTAGTGAATCTGAAAATGTACAACAAATTGTTCAAAACAAAACAGTCGGTAGTTTGTTGGAATTAGAAGTTAATCGGAATGGTCAAAATTTGAATTTTCAGGTACGAACTGGAAATTTACCATCTCGATTAAGGGGATAATTTGGCAGTTGTTTTGAAAATTTATGTTTTACTTGAATTTAGAGAATAAAAGAACTATGAACAGCAGCTTAAAGCTATAACGTTTTAGTTTTGCTAAAGTAGGGAATATAAGAATTAGAAAAAGTTCTTTATTCCCTATTTTTTATTACATCAACGATCAAAATTTGCAGAGGAAAAAATTAATGGCAGTATTAAAGGTAGCTCAATTAGGCAATAAAATATTACGATATCAAGCTCAAGTAGTTAACAATATTTGGGATAAAAATTTCCAACAACTAATTGATAATTTAATTACCACAGTAATTGAAACAAATGGTGTAGGAATTGCTGCTCCACAAGTCTCAATTAGCGATCGCTTATTTATTGTTGCATCTAGACCGAATATCAGATATCCTAATGCTCCGAAAATGGAACCTACACCTATGATTAACCCTAGAATAATTTCTCATTCAGAAGAGATGGTTAAGGGTTGGGAAGGTTGTTTAAGTGTACCTGGAATTAGAGGTTTAGTACCAAGATATAGGGTAATAAATGTAGAATATACTAATCGAGAAGGAAAATTAGAAAGACAAGAATTAACAGATTTTGTTGCTAGGATTTTTCAGCATGAATACGATCATCTAGAAGGTTTAGTATTTTTAGATCGTGTGGAAAGTACCACAGATTTAATGACAGAAGATGAATATCAGAAACAAATTTTTAAATCAGGGAATTAGGAGTTAAGAAATAGGGCGTTGGATATTTCCGGGATGAATTAGTGGGTGTGGGGAGTGTGGGAGGAATTATAGTTTTAGAGAAAGAGGAAGTACAAATTCATCCCTTCGTTCAGCAACGCCAGAAATAGGAGAAAAAATTGTTGCTTTATTTTTCCACCCTTGTCTCCTTAAGATACTAAATTTTTGCAGTTATAAATACTAAAAATCTAGCACTGTTAAAAAAAGCAATTTTTCTTTTTTCCTTGTCCTAATCAAAGATATTTTTCAATAGACACTATCGAGGTTTGAATCTTATGACTAATAGAAAATTTTGCTTTTAATCCGATTTTTATCACTATTAGAGATTTTAATTAAAATCTCGTTTTAATCATTTTCCGTAATAAGATTTTGGTTAGTTGTAGTTAAGGATAGTAAATAATTCAAGGAAATAATAAATATGAGTATTAATCTGACTAAAGGTGAAAGAATTAGTCTATCTAAAATCGAGGTTTGAATTTTATGTTCGATAGAAAAGTCTGGTTTTAATCATATTTTTATCACTATTAAAGATTTGAATTAAAATCTGGTTTTGATGATTTTCCGTAATAATAGTTTTGTGATTTGTAGTTAAAAATAGTAAATAAATCGAGGAAATAATAAATATAAGTATTAATCTGACTAAAGGTGAAAGAATTAGTCTGTCTACAATCGAGGTTTTAATTTTATGTTGGATAGAAAAGTTTGGTTTTAATCCGATTTTTATCACTCTTAGAGATTTTAATTAAAATCTGCTTTTGATGATTTTCCGTAATAATAGTTTTGTGAGTTGTAGTTAAAAATAGTAAATAATTCAAGGAAATAATAAATATGAGTATTAATCTGACTAAAGGTGAAAGAATTAGTCTATCTACAATCGAGGTTTCAATTTTATGTTCGATAGAAAAGTTTTCTTTTAATCATATTTTTGCCATTCCTAGAGATTTTAATTAAAATGTTGTTTTGATGATTTTCCGTAATAATAGTTTTGTGATTTGTAGTTAAAGATAGTAAATAAATCGAGGAAATAATAAATATGAGTATTAATCTGACTAAAGGTGAAAGAATTAGTCTATCTAAAGAAGCGCCTGGAATGAAAAAAGCTACAGCAGGTTTAGGATGGGATGTCAATGTCTCAGATACAGGTTCAGATTTTGACCTTGATGTTTCTGTATTTATGTTAGGAGCAAATGGCAAAATTCCTCAAGAAAAATATTTTGTTTTTTATAATAACCTTAAATCTGATGATGGCTCAGTAGAGTCGATGGGAGATAGTCGTACAGGAAAAGGAGAAGGGGATGATGAGACTGTTACTGTAGATTTATCAAAAGTTGATTCGACAATTGAAGAAATTATTTTTGTTGTGACTATATATGAAGCAGATAAAAGAAGGCAAAATTTTGGGCAGGTGAGAAATTCTTATATTAGAATTTATGATGGGGAAACTCAAGAGGAGATAACGAAGTATGAACTAGAAGAAGACTTTTCTAGAGAAACAGCTATAGAGTTTGGTAAATTGTATAAAAAGAATGGTGAATGGAGATTTCAAGCAGTAGGAGAAGGTTATAATTCTGGTTTAGAAAGTTTCGTACAAAAATATGCCTAATTGCTTTAGTCAAATTATCAAGTTTAGTCAAATAATGTAAGATTTTCTGGGTAATTATCGACAAGCAGCTATTAGTTATCAGCTATTAGTTTATGGCAAAATCAAGTCTGAATTATCTATATAAGTTATAACTAAAATTAGAGAATTTTATTCTTTTTATTGCTGAGTGCTAATCACTAATAGCTGAATGTTTGTCAAATAATTAATTGCCATTAATTAATGGAGCCTAAAATATTCAGATAAATCTCATATAGTAATTCTTCTACTGGTGAGATACAAAATTATAGTTTTCGATAAATAGGGAACAGCAAAAAAATGTAAGCATTCAGCTATTATAGCAATATGATTTGAGTTGTGAGATATGGAATACTTTTAGGGAACAGGGAACAGGGAATAGGGAACAGTCAAATTCTCACATCTCATTCCTGATTGCTATAGCTGTTAGTTTTTCCTCGGAAATGCTACGCAAACAGCAA
Organism: Trichodesmium sp.; assembly: GCA_051439685.1. Taxonomy (GTDB): domain Bacteria; phylum Cyanobacteriota; class Cyanobacteriia; order Cyanobacteriales; family Microcoleaceae; genus Trichodesmium. The sequence continues at coordinate 6,227 of JBFRWR010000793.1, read as the reverse complement.
TAAGACCCTAATTTTCAGGAGAGATTTTAAACGGATATAGACTTTAACAATTTTTGTAGTAAGGTTTAATTCTGGCTTAATTAATACAGCTTTAAATTCATACCAAAAGCAATAGCTGATAGCTGATAGTTGACGGCTTAATGCTTACAAAAAAAATCTAGGTGTACCTCACTAGACTACTTTGAGAAACCCTATAAAATTAGGGATATTTTGTTCTAATTTCTGACTTTTTGTGCATTAACGAAAATATGACTTTTCCTGGATTGAAGGTTATATTAACCAATCTCTAAAAGCTAGTAAAATTGTCACTTGATTCTATAATTAAATAGCCATGCTATAAAATAGAGTTCATTCATTGATAATGGATAATTACCTAGTTGTTAAAATCTTAACGGAATTGAAAATAGCGAAATCTGATTAATGGTAATTGGGATAATGAACAATGAATAATAGTAATGAATGATTGTCAAAATTTTCTCTAATTATCAATTATCTATTTAACAGGAGAAGCTTTAAACAGAATTAAAATGAAGTTGCATAGAATAAAATTTTAATCAGAGTTTACTGTATATCAAGATAAGCAACTTACAGCAGTTTCGGAGTTAGTGAGGTACAAATTTTTATCACTTTAGTAAATATGAAATAGAGATTAGTTTTCAACTGTACCTCACCATCCTAAAAAGTACTGTAATTAATAATTATATGCAGCTTTAGATAAAATTGGTATTAAATCGAATTGATTAATTATCAATTATTAATTATCCATTATCCATTATCCATTATCCATTATCCATTATCCATTGGTAAGTTGTTTAGGTTAGAAAATTAACTCAAAACTTTGAGAAGTAAGTAAAGATATCTATTTTTTCTAAAATTAAAAATTTACTTATCTACTCTTTCCTAAACTTTACTCCATCAATAATTCTCATCCTCTTTCAACTTCATAAAAAAACTAATACCGTTTGCTGGAAGTCAGAAGTCAAAAGTTAGATTAGAGATTAGTAAATACTTTGACAAAACAACAATAGTTTCAGGAAATTATTTAAGATTTAAAGTTTGAAATTATTTGTGACATTCTTACATTAAATTGGTATAAGAAGAGAAAAAAGGAGATGAATTAAAACAGCAACCAAGATTAACAACCCTGTCAACAATTTTTATTCACCCTATAAGGGAAAAGATAATCTAATCAAGACAAATAATTATCATCTTGAAAGATGTGTAAAGTTATTTATTAAGAGAGGAAAAATAAATGTCTGTTAAACTCAGCAAAGGTCACAGAATTAATCTTTCTAAAGATGCACCAGGCTTAACAAAAGTAGCTGTAGGTTTGGGATGGGATGTTAATCCTACTGATACAGGTACAGAATTTGATTTAGACGCCTCTGTATTTATGTTAGAAAATAACGGAAAAATTCCAGAGGATGAATACTTTGTTTTCTACAATAATTTAAAATCTCCAGATGGTTCAGTCAAACATTGGGGAGATAATAGAACTGGAGAAGGAGAGGGGGATGATGAAACAATAGAAGTAGATTTAACTCATGTTAATTCTAGTATTGAAGAACTACTTTTTGTTGTTACTATCCATGAAGCAGATCAAAGAAGACAAAATTTCGGACAAGTTAAAAATTCTTTTATTAGACTCTACAACTTAGAGACTCAAGAGGAAATAACAAAGTATGAGTTAGAAGAAGATTTTTCTAGAGAAACTGCAATAGAATTTGGTCGTCTCTACAAAAAAAATGGTGAATGGAGATTTCAAGCAGTGGGAACAGGATATAACGCTGGGTTACAAACTTTTGTTGAAAAATACGTTTATGAGTAGCTAAAAAATATTTTGAGTTTAGCTACAGCTAAAAAATCAAAATTTTGAAAAATCAAAGTCAAAAATACCTTGTTGTTACTATAAAAGGTTAAAACTATGGTGATTAAACTAGAAAAAACTGGCGACTTTCATAAAATCAACTTGAACAAAGAGGAGAGAAGTAATCCTGTTCGAGTTCATGTCAATCTTAATTGGGAAGCTGTTAAAAATAGTCAAGGTAGTTTCATAGAAAGAATATTTAGTAGTAATAGTAGGCCAGATTTAGATTTAGGGTGTATGTATGAAATGATGAATGGTGAAAAGGGAGTTATTCAACCTTTAGGAAACAATTTTGGGTCTAGCAAAACTTCACCTTATATCTATTTAGATAAAGATGATCGAACTGGTACAGCAAATGATGGTGAAAATATGTACATTTTCAGATCGGACTTAATTAAAAGAGTGCTATTTTTTTGTTTTATTTATGAAGGTGCTAGAGATTTTAAGTCTGTACATGGAAGAATGTTTTTCAAGATAAGTAATGGTGAAGAAGTTGATTTAGAATTGAATAATCCTGATAGTAATCGTAGCTTTTGTGCAGCAGCATTGGTGAACAATATTAACTCCCAAATTATCATTACGAAAGAGGAAAAATATTTTCAAGGACATAGACAAGCAGACAAATTTTATGAATATGGCTTTAATTGGCAAACTGGTACAAAGTAGTTTTTTAAATTGATTTGGTTCAAATATAATTGATTGACTGAATTCACAAATAGTTTAGATTATTAGGTTAATGATTTTCGTTGATTATTTGAACAAAAATTCTAACGAGGGTTTGCTAAAAAAGTCTTTTGTGAGGGACAGGAGTCAGGAGCCAGGAGTTAGGAGGAACCGGAAATTTAGAGGAGGAAAAGAATAATTATCCCTTAATTTTTCTGGGATAGTTGGCTCAAAATCCTCATTTTTTGATTACTTAAGCTGAAAAAGTTAAACTTTTTTTTGGTCTAAAACGGTTACACAATTTATTTTTCAATGCTTTGATATTTAATCAGCAATCCTTAAGTAATACCAGTAGATAAAAAGTAATTTTGTACCAATTTTATTTGAAGTTACACAGAATTATAAAACATAAGCATTTCCTGCGGAATGCTGCGCAAACAGCAGTCAGCTAGCCTCCTATCGGAGGAACTGCGTTATCAGCTAACAGCTACGTTACCTTGAAAAAAGGAAAAAACTATTATTAGGGCGGGTTTATTTAATCTTAGAGTAACCATGAAAATTCTAGCTAAAACCAGCCCCTACTATTGCACCATTTAAGGTTTGTCAGTCCAGTAGTAGCAGTTAAATGAATGCTTGATTCATTAATGAAAAAGCTCATAGCTGAATCCTTACTATAAAATTCATTAACTTTTCGATATTTCCCTGACTAACTCCTAATACCAAATCTGGTTTTTATAGGGTAAAAATAGAAAAATAAAAATCCTAATTAGGCAAAGATTTTGACTTTTTTAAATATCTCCTGACTAAAGTATATTTGGCATAAAACCTAAAAATTATTCTGAGCAAAAATTAATCTAAATACTAATTACTAAAATCAATTTATTGGCTAAATATTTTGTAGCGGAGCTTGAAAATATAGATTTTATTTAGTAGAGTAAATTCTGTTTTTTTGCCAAATTTGCAGGTCTAAACCCTCCCCTTTTAAGGGAATGAAAAAATATTTAACTCAGTATTTTCAGCATCCGAGTTTAGTCGGAGTTTCACTGATAACGTAGTTCCTCCGATAGGAGGCTAACTGAAATGACTCAGTATTTTCAGCCTCCGAGTTTAGTCGGAGGTACTGATAACTGTTAGCGCAGTTCCTCCGCAGGAGGCTAACTGATAACTGAAATAACATCTTACTTCTGTTAAAATTTTTCAAAGTTTATATTAGGGTAATAAATCTATGACAATTAATCTGAAAAAAGGACAAAAAATTGTACTTGATAAAAGTGAATATGATCTATCAAGACTGACAATGGGTTTAGGATGGGATGTATCAAAATCTGGAGGTGGTTTAGCTGGTTTATTCGGTAATAGATCGGATTTTGACCTTGATGGTTATGCAATTTTATTAGGAGAAAATGGCAAGGTAAAAAACTACAAAGAAGATGTAATTTATTATGGTCATTTGGAATCAAATGATAAGACAATAATTCATTCAGGAGATAATCTCACCGGAGAAGGGGAAGGAGACGATGAACAAATCATCTTAAAACTAAATTCTATTCCTGAAAAATATACAAAAATTATTCTAGCAGTAAGTATTTATCAAGCAAAAGACAGGAAACAACAATTTGGAATGGTAGAAAATGCTTTTGTGAGAGCTGTTGATAATAAAGGGGTAGAAATAGCAAAATATACTTTATCTGCTAATGGTACTTATGAAGGTAAAATATCAATGTTGATGGGAGCAGTTTATCGAGATAATACATTGTGGAAATTTACTGCTTTGGGCGATCCTTTAGATAGTGATATGAATGGTGTAGTAGGTTCATTTATGAAATAAACTTAGCTAAATTTATTGAAGTGAAAATCCTGTAGAGACTTTGCATGAAATGTCTCTACTAGATGGGAGATAACGGGTATATTTATACTGCATTTGGTATAATATCTTGTTTAGTTGAATAACTATAAAAAAACAATAACTCTAGGGGTGTGGTCTCCACACCCCTACTCATACTAATTCGCCAAAATAATGCCATTTATTTTACCTGAATTAATCGGCTTAATTGGATTTATAATTATCTGGCAGGTAGTAGCAATCCAGTATAGTTCAATTATTCTACCTTCTCCCCTAGAAACTTTAGTAGCTTTGCAAAATTTAGCAACTACAAATAAATTAACTCTAGCTATTTTAACTACTACCTTCGATGCTATTAGTGGTTTTACAATAGCCACAGTTATTGGCAGTATTTTAGGAATAATAGCTGGGATAAAACCTTTTATTAGTCGGGCTATTAGACCTCTAATTACTGCTTTGCAAGGAGTACCACCTATTGCTTGGATTGTAATTGCATTACTTTGGTTTGGTACTGGTAATTCCACAGCAATATTTACCGTTGCTGTTGCTACTTTACCGATTATATTTATTGGTGCTGTGGAAGGTGTGAGAAATATTAATTCACAACTTTTAGAAATGGCTAATACTTTGAAAATACCGATACAAATTTTATTAGTAGATTTATATTATCCACATTTATTATCTAGTTTATTTCCCTCAATAGCATCAGGATTAGGATTAGCTTGGCGAGTAGCAATAATGTCAGAATTATTATCATCTGAAACTGGTATTGGTGCAGAAATGAATATTGCTAGAATTAATCTAGATACGGCGGAAGTTATGGCTTGGGTTCTTGTAGCGGTGGTATTAATTTTAATATCTGAATATTTAGTTATTCGTCCTATTCGCAGATTATTAACACCTTGGTATAGGGATATGCAAAAGTAAATGAGACTAAACTGTAAAACTTTACCAAATATTTAAACTATGGCTAAGTTGGTAAGCATTCAGCTATCAGCTATCAGCTATTATTTTTGGTTGGAAATTTCAAACCCACCGTTAAGGTCTTAGTTTTGGTACTCTTGAAAATTATGGTTTAAATTATGGTAATCCAGGAGAAAATTGGGGATAAAATACAATTACCTAGAACAATGCACCAGGGAATAATATAGGAACAACAGAATTTTTATCGTCTGACGTTACTTTGCTGGGTAAAATATCTTTGTCTGGTGTAAATAAAGGAGATACACTATCTTTTAATGACTCTACAGTTATGGATTTTCTTGATAGTGACACTAATAATTTAGTTACTTTTATTTTATGAACCAGTCCTATTGTAGGAGGTAATAATTCCTTGACTTTAGACAGCAAAGAAATCTCACTATTTTCTGGTGCTAATCTTGTCTTGGAAATAACAACAACAGATGTAAAAGCAACTCCCGAACCAACAACAATACTAGGTCTGATTGGCTTAAGAATGTGGGGAATTAGGTAAGCATTCAGCCTTCAGCTATAAGCCATCAGCTATTGCTTTGAATTTTTGAGAAAAGCTTTATGATTCAGAAATTTTATCTGATGACAAAATCTAGTTTTCAAGTCTATATTTGTTTAAATCTTCTCTTTAAGGTTGAGGTTTTTATTGCTGATCGCTAACAGCTAATAGCTGAATGCTTGCGGAATTAGTGGTAAATTTGAGATATTTCTATTTTCCTGAAATACTAGAGTTTCCCTGTATATTTCCAAGTGTTTTTAGGTCTAGTTATTTTTTTTCCTTACACCTGAATATTGACCGAATAATTAATAATTACCACCTCTGTCAGAGAAGGATTATCTCAAAGGAATTTTTTTGCTTGTTATCCATGAATAGAAATGTTT
>JBFRWR010000792.1:0-3971 GCA_051439685.1 Trichodesmium sp. | reverse complement strand
AAAACATCATAGAAGCTCAGTAAAACTACTTAAGTGATCGCCAAAAAATGTGTTTTTTCATACATTTTTCTCCCGAAAAAGCCGAAGTAAGACTTACCCATAACTTGTCAATTTTGTCAAGTTTTATCTTAAGAAAGATGTGGGTAAAGCATAGCCCTCAAAGGAAGAGGATTGAATAAAAGGAAAATAAATTCATTGTTTCTCTTGAAATAGAAGGCTTTAAACCTTAATTATTCGGTAAAAATTGTTGATTTTATCTCTTTAATTAATTTAATTAAAAATTTTGCCAGAGGTCTAATACTCTTATGTTTAATGAAGATAAGGAAGAAGGAAGTTGAAGTTGATTTTTTTTTCTTATTCTTTATTCACAAGTAGTAATTATAAATGATATGATTTCTGCAAAAAAAACTGTAGGGGTTTGGTTTCCTAACCCAAGCAAAAAAGTAGTTTTGATGCCAAATTCCTACAATAAAATATTACAAAACGGATATCTACAGTATTTGCCAGGGTCATTTGAGTTATCACTACCTCCAAGAAATAAGGAGGCTTGAAATACGGAATATTCTTTTTTTATCCTCTTAAAATAGTCGGTTTAACTACCCAAATTTTTCGGTGATTAGAATATTCTTAAACCATCAAATTTAGTCATGGCAATAAGTTAGCTTCTAATACCATTTTGATAAATGTTTGCTAAAAATACCTAGTGCAGGATAGCAGAAATAAGTGACCAGTTACAAAATCCTGAAAGTCTTACTAATCAATACTTCTAACTTCTGACTTCTGACTTCTGACTTCCGCGTAGCGGTACTAGGCTACTTCTTAGGATTCAGGAGCCAGAATGAATAGGTTTAATACCGTTTTTATGTTTTAATTTATCTTTTTCATCAAATATACATTTTGACTCTTGTTTTTAAATAGTCATTATTATTCATAACATTCTTTTTTCAAACTGGTATAAACTCATAATTATGAACTCTAAATCCTACCAAAAGCACCCCAAAAAGCACCAGAAATTATTCCCCAAATTGAGCCAATACCTGCACCAATAATTACTCCTCTCACCAAAGTAAATTGACTATTAATTCCGAAATTTAATAATAAATTATCACCAATAATTATAGACAAAATTGCTCCAATAATTCCCCAAGCGATCGCTGTCAAAAAACAACCCCAAATTGCACCAACAATTGCTCCTCTTATCCCAATTAATTCCAATGCTAAAGGTAAAGGAGGAGCCATAATTAATCCACCGAATATAATTCCTGATATTGCGCCACCAATAGCACCATTACCAGCACCAAAAATCAGACTTGCTATTAATAATTGAGGTAAGTTACCAGAATTAATATCAATATTTATTTGACTCCCAAATAATAAGCCAACGGTAGCAACTATACCTATAATTGCGCCGAAAAAAGAACCCCAAATAGCACCTAAAATTGCTCCAGACTTACCCCAAATTCTCATACCTCCTAAAAACATAGGTGGTTTAAATAAACTCCAAACCAAACCAAAACTAGCTCCCAAAAATGCTCCTAAAATATAAGCTCTGCCAAAGTTAGCATCTCGATTTAATATTCCTAACATTAATCCGCCAATAGAACCACCTAGAAAAAAACCACCAACAATTCCAGCTATTATATAATTTTTGCTAGATTCATCTTGCCTACCCATTAATGATTTCCAAATTAAGCTGATAATTGTACACCATAAGATACCCATTAATAATGCACTTAGGATAGTAAATAAATTTTGATTAATTCCGATAAATAAACCAGCTAAAGTCGCCCAAAATAAAACCCCCCAAATCGTACCACTAATTGTACCCCAGACTATTTTACTAAATATATTTGTTTGATTGTCAGGTAACTCTCTCATAATGTTTATTATTGCTACGCTATCAAAATATTTTATAGCGCTACGCGCTAGGGAGTAGGGAATAGGGAATAGGGAATAGCAGACTTTTAAAGGGTTGTAAGATTTAGAAATGTCCTAACCAATTAATGTAGTGCTATAGTTTTAAGAAATGTACTGTGTATTATGTTAGTTATTAATTATAAGTTAATAGTACCTCTGGTTATAAAAGAGTTTGATTTCCTAAATTGTCTTTTTTTATTATCTTTCAAATAGTCTGTAAAAGTAATTTACTGCTAATATCTTGATTTTGTTAACTAAAAAATTATTATCAATCTATAAACTTATTTCATAAACATTTTAAAAAATCAAAAATAAGATTAATTATGATCCATAAATTATCAGTTGTTTCTCCCTGTTCCCTCTTTTGTTGAGATGTCTAATAAACTACTCGAAATCCTAAAAAATAATCTTTACTATCAGGGATTAAAGCATAACGAGATGCACTACGACAACGCCTAGCACCAATATTCCAAGAACCTCCTCTTAAAACTTTATATAAACTACTTGATTCAGATTGCCAAATCCTACCATCTGATGGTGCAAAATTATAATTACTATGCCAGTCATCAGCACACCATTCCCAAACATTTCCGTGCATATCATATAAACCAAAAGTATTGCCGGGAAAGCTACCAACTTTTGTAGTTTGACCACGCCATAACCCTCTAGAAACTTCTCCATAATTAGAATTTCCATTATAATTAGCTAGATTAGTTGTAATTGTTTCACCAAAATAAAAAGGAGTAGTTGTATTTGCACGACAGCCATATTCCCATTGTGCTTCACTAGGTAAACGATAGTTTTTACCTGTTTTCTGAGCAATTCTGGCACAAAATTCATTAGCTTCATACCATGATATACTTTCTACAGGTAAATGTTTACCTTTAAATTTAGATATGTCAGGATTTAAAGGTATATTTATTTGAGGAAATTCTGATGCTACTATTTGCCATTGTGCTTGATTTATGGGATATTTACTCATAAAAAATGGGGCAATATTCACTGGATGTTGAGGTCCTTCATTGGCTAGTCTTTTAGCTTCTGTTTCGGGAGAACCCATCACAAAAATTCCCTGGGGAATAGAGACAATTTCTATAAATATTTCATTGTCTAAATATTCTTTAATGACAGATACTTTTAGGTTTTTTGTTTCTATTTGATTACCTCTAATATCAACTTTTAGTGTTTCCAATTCAAAAGTATTATTGGAAATTTGACTACTATTTGATTTGGTTTTATTAATATAAGTTTTATACAAAAATAAACTACTACTTAAGCTTAGACCTGTGACGCCTAAAAACTTTATGAAATTTCGCCGATTGCTCATAGTGTCATTTTATTGATATTAAATATTTTAAGTATTTAGCTATTAGCATTCAGCTTTTAGCAATTCATAGTGAACAGAAAACTTCCAATGATTTTACATATAGGAATCCGCCCATAGGTTGCGGGTAATTAATTGATAATTGATAATGGATAATTGATAATTACCTCTGGTTAAAACCGAGAGGATTGAATATCAGGAAATATCATTTCTTTTTTTCCCCTATCCAAGGGGAGGCTTTAAACCAGAATTATTTAATTATTAATAATTAATAATTAATAATTGGGTAATTAAAAAGTAAATAAAAAAGTTAAAACTCCCACCTGTTTGCTGTTACCTAAAAAGCAGTAAGATTTTTGCCGCAAATAAAATAGGATTGCTATATTGTATATTAAAACTATAATTACTGTATAGTATTTTTAAATGAGATGTAAATCTAGATAGAGTTTTTTTATCATCAAAAATCTTGTCTTTAGTTCTCACTAATATTTGTGCAAAGCTAGTATTAAATGCTGTTTTTCCTTCTTTAAGATTTCTTGTTACCTGTTCCTTGTTCTCTTTTTAATAGAACTAGGTTTCCGCATTTCAAATGAAAATTATATATATAGAACCCATTTGATATCTTTGCAAAAGTGAGGATTAGGAGACAGGAGACAGGAGACAGGAGACAGGAGGCGCGGAGGCGCGGACTCAGGAGTCAGAATTTGCAGAAATAGAATAGGGAAAAAAG
>JBFRWR010000791.1:0-6783 GCA_051439685.1 Trichodesmium sp. | reverse complement strand
GACTTATAGCGGTTTTCATTAACATAGAATACAGCTATCAAGTCTGTAACTTATCTAAATTCAAACATACTTATATTTTTATGTAGTCTACCTTTGTGAAAACCGCTGTAATTATAGCAGTTAAAGTAATGATTCAAAAGATTCATCATTACAATCTAAATATCCTGGTAACTATTGATTTTAATATAGGGAAAAAATTTGACTAATACTGATTGATGTATATGGTCAAAAATAGAACCAATTACTTACTGCTAAAATTACTGGTAATTTAGTTCAAGCAGAAAAATTTCTAAAAATATCTAGTTCAGATGTGGTTAGCTCTTGCTCCCTAGATATTAACAAACTACTTTTCCAGCTAATCCAAAAATATCAATGGGGAGAAAATTCAGCTAAGATAAATAGTGGAACTTTTCCTGTATTTTTTACTCATAAAACACTAGGCAAAGCGATCGCTAGATTATGGAAAACTGTTTTATCTGGACAATCTGTGGGAGAAAAAACCTCTCCTCTAACCCATAAAATAGGACAAACTATTTTCGACACCCGTTTTACTCTTGTTGAGGACCCAAGTCTTGAACCTTATCCTTGTCCTTTTGATGATCAAGGTCTGCCAATAATGGACAAAACCTTCATAGAGGTAGGCACGGTGAAAAAGTTTTATTGGGACAAAAAATGGATCGGGTATTAGAGGCGGGTCAATCGAATCAACTAGCAGGAGAATTGTATATCAATTTAGATTTAGGTATAAGGTAGAAAATGGTGAAAGAATAGGCAGAGTTAAAAATATAATGGTGGTAGGGAATATTTTTGCAGCATTTAAAAATATAGTAGATATTAGCAAATTTTCAGAGTTAGTTAGTGGTGGTTACTATTGACCATCTATATTTATTTCAAAAATTAGGTGTGGCAACAAGGCAAGGTTAGATATGAAAGTTCTGAAAGTTATTTTTATTAGTTTTTTAGCAATTTTACTATTGAATGGATGTGTTCAATATGAAGTTGGCATAAATTTTGATAGTCAAAACCACGGTGAAATTGTACAACATATTAAACTAGCAAAAAAGTTACGCAATTTTAGTCGAGAGATAGTTTCTGATTGGTTAAAAAGTGTGGAAACTAGAACTTATGAGTTACAGGGAAAAACTAAAAGAATATCTAAGCAAGAAATTATAGTTACAATACCTTTTAATAATGGTGCTGACTTGGAAAATAAATTCAATAGTTTTTTTCAATCTATAGATTCTGTAGAAGCTCAAAGTTATTCTCCAGAAATATTAGAAGATTTACCAAAATTAGCGTCTCATATTGAGGTAAATCAGAATAATTTTTTTGTGGCATTGCGAAATAAATTGAGTATGAATTTAGATTTACGATTATCTTCATCTAATACGAAAGTTGCAGTTAATCCAGATGGTTTATTAGATGTAGAATTTAAGTTAATTACTCCTTGGGGTTTTAGCGACATTAAATCAAGTGAAAACCAGGAAATAGAACATCTTAATCAAAAGGAACTTATCTGGCAACTAAAGTCAGGAGAAATTAATTCTTTAGATGTAGTATTTTGGATTCCTAGTCCTATAGGAATAGGTACTATTTTAATTTGTTTATTTATTTATCTGGGTATAACTCTAAAATATCAAATACTCCCCAATTTGGGAATAAGTAAAAACTAAATAAAATAATATTATTGACAAATATCTCAGAGAATGGGGATTAAAAGTTTACTATAATTAGCATGAAAAAATTAATATAGTTAAGCTAAAAAAAAAGACATTAAATATTTAGGAATAAAAGGATTAAGCTAGTAATATAGCAATCCTAAATAGGGGTTGCTGATTAAATCTAAAACCATTGACAGGTAAAGGTAAGTACCTTTTGAGCTATGGAAAAAGTCAAGGTTTTAACTGTAAAAGGTTCAAAAAGTTAGGATTTTGGGCTGCACTAGGGCAGAAAAATTAAGGAACTATTCTGACTACTACCTCCTCTATAATTCCCCTAACTCCTAACTCCTACCCTCACACATAAGACTTTTTCCGCAAACCCTAAATAGGTTGTGACAGTTCAAAAAGTAAATAAAAAAACCAAACTATTACCTCTTATCTGTTCCCTATTCGCTAAAATGTATTAAAATTTTGTACACAACTCAAATAGGATTGCTATATAGTCATTTCAAATTAGGATGAAACACTTTTTTAGCTGAAATAAAATACTTTCAAGGAAAGAAAAACTCGTCCCAGTTTTCTTCAGAATGACTATAAGTCATATAAGTTATACCAATTACTAAAAGTAATACTACACTTCAGCTATACTTCAAAAGTTAAATAGTTACCAAGGTTTAAAGTCTTTTTTTAACAATTATTAATCCGTCAGTATTGATTGTTTCTACTTTTAATTCTCCCCAAACTCCCCACACTTCCCCACCAAATTATATATAGCATTCTTTTTGAGAAATGATATTACTCGTGAGCTAATTTATCATTTGATAAATAACGTATAAAATTCACCGAAAAATTAACATATAAAGACTTTCAATTCATGGATAAAAAAGAAAAAAAAATCATTTTAGTCAATCCTCTGCTTATAAATTAAGAGGTAATTATCATAGCCTTTCTCAAGAAGGGTGAGGTACAGTTATTTTTCCGATTTTCTACCCCTCATTATCCGCTCTTCCCTACTCCCTAAAACAAAGGGATTTTGTACATCACAATTATGGGAATTGCTATAGATATTATTATAGAAATTCAATCTGCCATTTACCATAAAAAAATATATTGCCAGTTGATACCTTTCTTGTATAAACTAAATACTGACCATTCAAGCATAAGTTGAAACAAAAACAATGAAACCTATAAACTTTTTGCTGATTTTCTTAGTTTGTTTAGCGTTAGTTATATTCAGCTTACAAAATACCCAACTAACAACTATCAAACTCATTGAAGGTGTTGAGTTAGAAGCTCCATTATCTGTAGAGCTTGTAATTGCCACAGGATTAGGAGCTACTTTAGCATGGCTATTCAACTTATGGTCAAGAATGCAGAATACCATAACAAGTTTCGGACAAATGCGAGAAATTCGTAGCAGAAATAAACGTATTGAAGAATTACAAGAAAATGTAGAAAGATATGAAGAGGAACTTAAACAAAGAGCTAGTTTGCCAGCACCAGATGAAGTAGAAGCTTCTAAATAAAAACTTAAATTAGTTAAGTTAGTCAAAAAATAACTAATCTAACTAATTTACCTTTTCTAGCATTAAGTGTTTGTATTTGCATCATACAATCACACTAACCTTTACCATCTTTAAAATTTTTACTACAAATAATCCCATACTTTCTGATAAGTGTGGGATTATAGATTAAACAATTTTCAGACTAATCTCATAACTATTTTATATAGCAATCCTATTTTATTCGTGGCAAAAATCTTACTGCTTTTTAGGCAACAGGGAACACTTAACTGGGAAGAGTTAACAGGTAGGAGTTTCAAGTTTTTTATTTACTTTTTAATTTGTCATAACCTATGCGCGGATTGCTATAGTTATAACTTAACAGTACAGTATCAAAAACTATAGCCATGACAGTTGGAACTATCCAAGTTTCAGAAACTCTTGCAGAAGGAATTGCCCTATTAACAAACTTAGCAGAAAAAGGAGAAATTAATCCTTGGGATGTTCAAGTCATTGAAGTAATTGATCGGTATTTAAGTAAACTTACTCCTGAATCAAATATTTCTACAAGTAATGATTTTGCCAATTTATCTGAGTCTGGTCAAGCATTTTTATACGCATCTATTTTAGTATGGCTAAAAGCAGATCATTTGGCTAATTCTGAATCATCTGAAGATAATTCAGAAATATCTGAAATAGTACAAATTCCAGATGAAGAAAATTTTGAAACACCAAAGATGCCGTTAAAATTAGAGCAACAATTACGTCGTCGTGCTGTAGCTCCTACTCCTCGTAAACGTCGAGTTACTCTTCAAGAATTAATCGATCAGTTAAAACTTATTGGAGCTACTATAGAAGATAAAAAAGCACGTCCTCGTACTCGCAAAACTAGCTCAAAAGCAAGGGCGCAAGCGGCCAAAGTTATTGCAGAATTAGCGCACCAAGAAAATTTAGTAGAAACAGCGACAGATATAGAAGAATTTCTGTTAGATAGATTACCACCAGATAGTAGTGAAGCTTGGTTAGAATTTGAACTTATGTTAAAGCTATGGTCTTCTAGGTTGGAACTAAAAGCCGAAAAGAATCAGGACAATCACAATAAACAAACTCATCTCGAAACTAAGTCTGATCGAGTAGGTGCATTTTGGGCATTACTTTTGCTTTCCGCTCAGTCTAAAGTTGAGTTATCTCAAGAGGAATTTTACCAAGAAATAAAAATTAGGACAATTTCATCAAATTCTCAGCAGTTAAAAGTTTCAGAGGAAAAGGTTTAATGATTTTAAAGAAAAGCGTAGTATAATATTGTACGTTGGAAATCTCAATACTCAGATATATAGCAATCCTATTTTATTCGTGGCAAAAATCTTACTGCTTTTTAGGGAACACTTAACTGGGAACAGGGAACAGGTAGGAGTTTCAACTTTTTTATTTACTTTTTGATTTGTTACTACCTATTTAGGATTGCTATATAGTTGTAAAAATGAATTTGGAGTTTTAATCAATAGAACTTCAGTTATTACCATAAAAATTCACATAATATCAAAGACTCAAAAGTTTTTCATTTAGTTTAAATCTTTTAGTTTTTGCAGTTAAAGCAGTGAGTAATTGCACTGATTTATCTATACTTTTGGGTAAAAATTTGGAGTTTATTCTTTCTATAATCTTCTAATTGATGAAATTTCAGACTACAGAATTGAAACGTGGAAAATATCTCAGAAAAATCTCTATTATATCTGTAGCTATCAAATAAACATAATAGGGTAATTCTCGCACTATAAATATTTACCCAAAAATCAAGATTTTGGTAAATAAAAATTGATAAATATACCTTTAAATAGGAAAATTTAAAAATGATTACTCCACTTTTTTCTCTGTTAATTTAAAGTTTTAACGGAGTTGATAGTGTAAGTATAGAACAGACATAATAAGTATTTTTAGCATTTTCAGGTGGAGGAAACTAAAATGAAGGCCATGATTCTGGCAGCAGGTAAGGGAACTCGTGTTCGTCCAATAACTTATCGTATTCCTAAACCAATGATTCCTATTCTACAAAAACCAGTAATGGAATTTTTGGTAGAATTACTCCGTCAACATGGTTTTGACGAAATTATGGTTAATGTTAGTCATTTAGCCAAGGAAATAGAAGACTATTTTCGTGATGGTCAAAGGTTTGGTGTAAATATTGCTTATTCTTTTGAAGGTCGAATAGAAGATGGAAATTTGATTGGTGCTGCACTGGGTTCTGCTGGTGGAATGAAACGAATTCAAGATTTCTACCCTTACTTTGATGATACATTTATTGTGCTTTGTGGTGATGCTTTGATTGATTTGGACTTGACAGCAGCACTAAAATGGCACAAAGAAAAAGGTTCAATGGCTACTGTGATTATGAAATCTATTCCTCGCGAACAGGTTTCTAGCTATGGGGTTGTAGTAACAGACGAAACAGGGCGAATTAAAGCTTTTCAGGAAAAACCAAAAGTAGAGGAAGCTCTTAGCACCGATATTAATACTGGTATTTATATTTTTGAGCCAGAAGTGCTTGATTATATTCCCTCTGGTGTTGAATTTGATATTGGTAGTCAGTTATTTCCAAAATTAGTAGAAATCGGGGCACCCTTCTATGGCGTGACAATGGATTTTGAATGGGTGGATATTGGTAAAGTTCCTGACTACTGGCGAGCTATTAGCGATGTACTTCTGGGACAAGTTAAAAATGTTTCTATTCCTGGTAAGGAAGTAGCTCCAGGAATTTTTACTGGCTTAAATGTTGCTGTTAACTGGGACAAGGTGGATATTCAGGGACCTGTGTATATTGGTGGTATGACCAGAATTGAAGATGGGGCAAAAATTGTTGGGCCTAGTATGATCGGTCCTAATTGCTGGATTTGTAGTGGGGCGACAGTGAGTAGTAGTGTTATTTTTGAATATTCCCGTTTAGGTCCAGGAGTTCGCCTGGTTGATAAGTTGGTATTTGGCCGTTATTGTGTGGATAAGACTGGAGCATCTATTGATGTTCAGGCTGCTGCTCTTGATTGGTTAATTACTGATACTCGTTATCCTTTCCCTTCTGCTCCTCCTGCTGAACATGAGACAATTAAGGATATTTTGCTAGAAAATGGGGGTTAGTTTTTTGGCTTTATTCTAGGAATTTAAGTATGATGAAATATTTAGGGTTTACCGAAAAAGTCTTTTTGTAGAGGTTAGGAGTCAGTAGGGGAATTGATGGAAAGCACAGCATTCCCTACTACCGCTACGCGAAAGTCAGAAGTCAGTAGGGGTAATTCATGGAAAGCTAAGTATTCCGTAGGAAATTACCCGTACAGAAGTCAGAAGTTTTGATTGGTAAGGCTTTGATTATTTTGTCACTGGTAACATATTTCCGCCATCCTGCACTAGGAAATTATCTCTACTGGACTGAGACATCTTAAATTCTGAAATAGTAGGGGGGGTTTTAGTTGAAATTTTCATGTTCACCCTCAGATTATTGCTCTGCTGATTAAATCTAAAAGTCTTTATCTGTAAAGGTTATAGTCTTTTTTCATCCAGAAAAAGTGCAATAATTCTTGCTCAAACTATCAAAAAGTCAGGATTTTAGGCAAACCAAGGGTAGAAAAATC
>JBFRWR010000790.1:0-5612 GCA_051439685.1 Trichodesmium sp. | reverse complement strand
AAATAGCCGCTTAGAAGTTGATGGCATTGTCGGTCCTTTAACTTGGTATGTTCTGATGAGCATTATGATTCAAGATTAACGATTTTTAGGTTGTATTATCCAAGTGTGGGAGTTTACTGCTCCCACTTCTGACTTCAGTTATTCAGACAGATGAGATTTGAGGAGAATACTCCTATGCAAGTTAGATGGAAAATTTTATTGGTCAAAATAACAGTCTGGTTAAGTTTAGAGATTTGGCTAAATTTAGTAGGACTTGATTACTTAGCTGATTACAGTGAGTTGATTTTTGACCATAATAATACGAATTATCAAAAACTTTACTATACTTGAAATTTCTCTTTATACTATTGATTAGTGTGTTCAGTCCCAAGAAAATCAAAACTATGTTAAGTTACAGCGGTTTTCATTTGAATAGACCACAGTAGGGAAGTTTTGCTGCGCAACATGAAAAGCATTTTTGTTATGCAACGTCCCTACTGGTTTATTATTTTTTTAGTGTGGTTCATTGACCTGAAAAGCGCTGTAAACAACCATAATTTCCATTTTTCCATTTTTCCATTTTTCCTATCTCCTGTCTCCTACCCCTACCAAAAGACTTTATTCAGCAAACCCTAACTACCACGGCGAACCAATCATCGTAAATGCTGCCCAATAATAAGGATGAGATAAATCTCTCTTACTTCCTGTTGTTAACTCAGGTGGTAGAGGTAAATCTTGATTACCATTTCGGAGTATATGACCATTTTGTAAATGCACCTCTCCTCTTAGCATTGCTAATTGAGCTGCGCGTAATGCTTCTGCTTTAATTGGTCTTTTGGATAAATGCTGATAAAACTCAGTCATTAAAGCTAAAGTACCAGTGTCACTAACATACCAAAGACTTGCCAAAGCAGACTTTACTCCAGCTTGTACTGCTAACCCAGCAAAACCTAACTCAGCATCTTCATCGCCGACAGCAGTAGTACAAGCGCTCAAGACTAACAATTCAACCTGGGGACTATATAAACGTAAATTTCGCAATTGACTTAAACGTAACTTAGTATCCCAAAATTGAATATAAGAATTGTCAGCACTTCCTGGATGAAATTCTCCATGAGTAGCTAAATGAATAATTCTGAATTTTTCTTGACTACGTTGCTGCTTCAAATTTTCTAGAGTAAATCTTTCGTTCAAAAAAGACTTACCAGGCCAAATATTGTTGACAATAGTAGTAAGTTCTATCGGTACTGCAGGTAGAGGGGTTTGGTCAGCAGTGGCGGGAAATTTAGATGCTCCCATTGCCAAAACTTGAGAACCTTGTAATCCGACATATCTTGTGTCTGTTAAGGTAAAATTAGGAATTAAACCCAAACTATATTTTTCTACTAAGAATTGTTGACCATCATGTAGAGCAGCGATAGGAATAGTCCGCAAACCACTATCCATAGAAAAAACGATCATATTAATATTATGGTTTACTAATTCTTCAGCTATGGGTGCTACTAACCATTGATATAATTTTTGAGCATTGGATAAATAATCTTGAGAGTCTAATTGACTAGGTGTTCTAATTTGATTTGTAAATTTTTTGGCAACTTCAATTACTTCATCTCTGGTGTGCTGAATACTTCTAACTACTGGTTTACCGTTAGGCAAAAATAATTGTAATTCTAAATAATTTGGTTGTGCAGAGACGTATATAATTACTGGTCTGATTCCTATTTCAGCAACACTGCTGAGAGTATTACGAATATTTGCTGCTGTGGCAGTTCTCTTAGAGATATTTTGCCCTAAGTAAGTAGCAAATTCTCTACCTCTACTCAGTTCTATCTGAGATATATTATCGGTTAAGCTAATTTGATTGTAATTATTTTTTGGAGAAATTTCTGAAGCAGTAGTAGTAATATTTTCTTCTACAATTATGGTTGGAGTTGGCTTTTGTGAAGACTTACCTTGAGATGGATTTTCTATAGCAACAGTTTGAGAAGTTAAGCTAGGGTTTGTATCTTCTATAAGAATAGTTTGCTCCAAGTTGTCTACAATAATTTGAGAATTATCAGGTTGTTCTAATTGTTCTAAATTTTGATTTTCGACAACTAATGAAGTAATTTGTTCTTCCGAATTTATGGATGTTTCTATATTTTCTGTAATAGAGTTAGTAGGTTCAGAACTATCTAAGTTTGGTAAACTTGGTTCTGGATATTGAGATGCTATCTGTACTTCTTGGTTTGTATTTGGAGATTTCTGGTTATTTTCATCAGTGGGAACTAGAGTTTCCTGTTCCCCCTCGATATTTTCTGGTGCTTCTGGTAATTCGGGTTGAATTACCAAATTATTATCATTTTGGTTTTCTGCTTCGTTAGAATTGTTAGACTCTACTTGCAATTCACTTTCTTGACTGGGTGAGTCTGTTTCTGTCGTAGTTTCAGTAGAGTTATTATTCTGTGGTTGAGAGTTTTGTATCTCCTGGAGATTAAACCTATGAGGTAAAACAGTATCTGGAGAAACTGTCAAATTTCCATCTGTAATTGCTCCGACAGAACCATTCGTCGTTGCATCTCCTACGACAAAAGGTGTTTTTTGTGTAAAAATAGAAATATTTCCTCCTGTTAATTCTCCCGCAGTAGAAATGCTAGCAACATTCCGTTCTTGACTGAAAAAAGTACCTGTTATTCTCAAACTATCCTCGGTATTAATTTCTACATTACCGCCAATATTTCCACCTTCTGCTTGGATAGATACTACTTCAATGCCACTTTTCGCATCCAGTTTAACATCTCCAGCATTTCCAGATGTAGCACTAGAATTTATTCTTCCTGTAGTTAGGCGATCGCCTGCTTGTAAATTAATATTTCCTCCTACTGTTGTTCCTGTCGCAGTTAGTTTTCCTGTTTCTATCAAACCATTAGCACTGGTAATATCAATATTACCAATCCTGCTATTTGATGTATTTGTCGTAATATCTCCAGTTTTGACATTTCCCTGGGTGCTAGTAATGCTAACGTCTGTGGGTGTTGAAATATTGCCCGTTGTAATATTGCTACGAGTATTTAGAGTAATTGTGGCATTATCTAACCCAGTTATTGCACCTGTACCTGTAATTGTTTCTGCTTGGATAGTTATTGGATCGTTGAATATCACTCCATTACTCTTGCCATTATCAGCAGCAGAGACATTTATAGTACCAATATTTTCAGAACTCCCAATAGTTATTGATGCAAAACCATTTGCTAAAGTTGCTAAGTCTGCTGTTGTCAGGTGTAAGGGAGAAGTACCATTTGCTCCTTCTGTATTTTCAAACCCTCCCAAAGTAATATTTTGATTTTCTGATACTGACTGTAGGGTAAATTTTCCATTACTACTAACACTGTTTTCTCCACCTAAGAGGTTAATTTGATTTCCACTCAGAGTAATATTTCCGGTTTCGCTACTATCACTTGAAGTTGATATTCGTCGGAGATAGAGAGTATTTTCAGATGTAATCTCTATATTTCCACCACTATTGTCACCTTCAGCATTAATTGTTTCTGTATCAATGTTTGAACCAGCACTCATACTGATATTTCCACCTTGGGAGTTTCCACTAGAATTAATTTCTCCTGTAATAATTTCTCCCTCAGCATTAATATTAATATCTCCACCATTGCTTTCTAATGTTGTATTAGACTGAGTAGTAGATAAGTTATTCGTCCTCACAAAATCTTGACTACTGCTCAGATTTATTTCTCCTCCGTTAGTATTAATATTACCTGTATTAATTGTTGTTCCAGAAATACTAATTCCTGCACCTTCAGTATTAATAGTATATTCTGAATCCATGGTAAAAGAGCCTAAACCATTTTGGTCAATATCTGCTGCAAATGATATTTTGCCTCTTGTATTTTTAAACTTTAATTCAGGTTCAGATAAATCATTAATAGTAATATTATCTAAAGCTTCAAAACTAAGATTTATATTATCTGATGTGGTTTCTAATGATGATTGAGAAATCTGAGATTCTGTTGCTGTTTCTCCCATTAAAGGATTTGTTGATGTCTCAATATTTCTATCTACAATATTAATATTTTCAGCCTTGAGTAATAAATTTCCCAAAGTCTCTGAAGAACCTAAATTAACACTACCATCAAAAATCAAAGTTTTTTGGCTAGAAATTTCTACTTGATTTGCTGTAGAGTATTCTTCTACCGATACAGACTCTGCTGTGACATAACTAATAGCTTCTATTTTTCCCAAAAATCTAGTTTCTTCTTGACTCGAAATAATTATATTTCCACCCTCACCCCTCAAAGAGGTAGCAAATATTTCTGTTTTTTCATCTACATAAGTACGAGTAGCAAAAGGAACTGTTCCTAAACTTGAATCATTGCCACCAATTCTAATATTTCCGCTGCCATAAATACTCGAAGCATTCAATTTAGCATCAAATAATCCTACTTTATCTCCCAAGATATTGATGCTACTTCTGTTTGCCAAATCTGAATTTCCTGACGAAGAAATATCAAGAGAACCAGATACAATCACCGTACCATTATCTGTAGGAATTACTTGATTTGAACCTGTCAAAACCACTTCATTATTATCATTAATTCTTACTCCGGTCGCACTTTCCATAACTTCACTATTACCAGTTAAAAGTTCTGGTATAGCCAAATAATCTAAAGTTTCTGATTCTCCTGCTGCTTGATTGAAATTCCCTTGATCTTCTGTTGGTATTTCTAAACTTAATACACGGTTTTCTTGACTAATCCTAACTAAATTTTCCCCAGGAACTGCAGAGATTGTAATTTCACCTCCAGGAGCAGAAATCTTTCCTGTATTAATAATCGTTCCTCCCAACAAAACGACACTTTCTCCTGATTCTACTGTTAATTCACCTGCATTTATAATTGCTCCAGAATTATTCATAGGGAAAGCAAAAGCACTTGGAGAACCTGTTAAAATATCATAGTTATTATCACCTCTAGCATTAAACCAACCAGAATCAAAACCAATACTTGAACCAGTAGTCACAACAAAAGATGCAGGTACATCTAATCTAGCATTTGCACCAAAAATAATCCCAGCAGGATTCATAATAAATAAGTTAGAATTTCCCCCTGTCACCTGAATTAAACCATTAATTACAGAAGCATCTCCACCTGTCACACGAGTTAGAATATTTCGGATATTAGGATTAGATATAAAGTTAACAATTTGATTTTCTCCAAGATTAAATCTACTAAAACTATGGAAAAGATTAGCATTATCTTCAGAGCGATCGCCTCCTGTAATATCGAAGCGAGTTTGAGAGGAATTTGTTGATGGTCTTACTGGAGTTACTACCGTGTTTGTCGAGTTAGGTTCAGGAATTATCTGTTGTCTAGGTGTTTGAGCTAATGTAGTTTCAGCAGAAAATATTGTCCATGGAATTATTCCTAACCTACCATTATTTTCAATGTTGCTTAATGATAGGAGTGCAGGAGTATCCAATACCCAGAGTCCACTTAGGGGAATCGCTAGGAGGACTTGATAAATTTTATAGATAGGTACATGGTTCATTGGTTTGTGATTTTTTTTTCTTGCTTATCATATAACTACTTTTTCGTCAAGGTATTTTTGGGTCTGATTATTTTGATTATTAAGTTAAATTTCAA
>JBFRWR010000789.1:0-9751 GCA_051439685.1 Trichodesmium sp. | reverse complement strand
TGAGAGCGGTTGCTTAGTAGTTTCAGGAGCGATCGCTTTTCATTGATAAAACTTCCATTTATGGGAGATTTTTTTATATCTCAAGAAATAAGTTTATTACATTACCAGTTTAACTGAACTGTTATATCAAGTAACATTAATTAACCAGACGTTTTATGCAACGTCCCTACGAGGTTGGGGAAATATTTTTGATTACAGTTATTTAATCAGAGATGATATTAAAATAATTAAATATGAAATTAACACAAATAGAAATCAGCAAAATCTTACTGTTTACTTTTTACCAATCTCGCCATTTTTCTGTATTCTCTGTTTCCCAGTCATCATAATCATATGTTTTTGCTTGCGGTTGATAATTCATTTCTTTTACTTCTGAATCATCATCTTCCTCTACTTCAAATTTATCATCAGCACTATAAATATTAGTCAAAGGTTCGACAACTTTAGCGATCGCTTCTTTGACAAATGATTTCACAAATTCATCTTTTTTAACTAATTGAAATTGTCTTTGCACAACTTCTGTCATTCCCCCATCTCCCCAATCTTGATTATGACGAAAATATTCAATGAAACTCTTACCTGCAATCCTAGTTAAATAAGCTGCACTGACTCCTTGAATTGCCTTCCCAATGAGAAAAGTAGCTACTGTGAATTGTAAAGCAGTAGAAATTAATTTAATCGCTCCTTCCACAATACCTAAACTAGCAAGAGTTTTGGCTAATGACATCGCTAATTCTTGCCCTCTTTCAAAATTTAATTCACAACCATAAATCTTACCTATTTCTATTACCATTTGAGCATTAACTGCAGCAGTCGCTAACACATCTACCACTGGTAGAGGCGTAACTGCAATCACTCCCGCCCCGATCCACTGAAATCTTTCTACAACTTTTTCTGCTTGTCGTCGTCTTTGAGTATCAATTAAACGTCTTGCTTCTTCCCCCAAACGTTGAGACTGTAGTAAAATATTATCTGCGATCAAATCTTCTCCCTCAGCACGCAAAACAGCAGACATCCTTCTAATTAATACCATAATGTCAGCTTCTGGGAAATATATCTCTCCATTCTCCAGTTTAACTGATTGAGGATTAGCAGCGATCGCCACAATATCCATCTTGCTGACTATTCCTAGTAATCTTTCCCTGAGTTTAGCCATGATTAATTCTTGGTCTTCCTGAGTGTAGAGGTCAGTTTTGTTAAACACCACAAGCGATCGCTTACCAATTTCTGCCAAAGTTTTCAAAGCAGTATATTCTGAATTTTGTAAATCATTATCAACCACGAACAATAATAAATTCGCCTCAGTGGCAAACATTCGTGCTAATTTACCTCTCTCTGTACCTGCTACTCCCGCTTCTAAAATTCCTGGGGTATCAGTAATCAAAACTTCTTGTTCTAATCCCTGCATTTTTAAATGATAGGTTTCTCCCGATTTAGTTGACCCCATTGGTGCGTCTATTTTTCCTACCATTCGACCTATCAGTGCGTTTACCACAGAAGTTTTACCAGCCGAACCTGTACCAAAGACTACAACTTTTACATCACCTCGTGCTAGACTTGATTCTATTTCTTGTGAACGGTTCATTAATTCTCGTCTGGCCACTTCATCCTGAATTTGGATTACTTGTTGCCTGACAGCCTTCAGAGATTCGGAAGCAGCTTCAGACTTAACAACTGGAATTTTGACTTTCGACCCTTGTCGCCGTTTACTTTTTGAATTTGAAGTTGTGTATAGTCTCAGATAATAAATAAAGGCAAAAATGACTATTCCAATCAAGATAATTAACAGCAGGAGAAACAAATTGGCCAGAAGCGGAGAAGCAGACCAGGCAATTTGACTGTATAGCCATGACACAGAACTAATCAGCCAAATCATTAGTCCTAAAATCAGACAAAGACCTAAAATTAGTGTTAAAAGGCGGGAAGTAGTCATTGAATCAAGTCGCTTCAAAGGGAGGTTTAAGGTTATATCTAAATATGTCTTATCTTGCCACTACAAAGTCATTGTGGGGAGCTATTTTTCTATCTACATATTTGTCAAGATTGGAGGCGTTGGTGAATCGAACTATGAAATCTGATAAGAAACCGGGTTTGTTGGAGAAAAATGCTAATATTCTAAGCTATCTAATACAAACCCGGTTTCTATGCTTTTTTCAACTATAGCTAAAATTACCAACGCCAGATTGGAAAATTTAATTCCCAAGAAGTAAAAATTATAACATTTCTCAGTAAGTGTTAAGTTCACTTATATTTCTTTCCTATTTCCTCAAACAAACAAATTTTGTAACTCATCAGTATAGGAATTACTATACTAAAATTCTCAAATATTAAAGATTAACTAGAAGAGCAAAACTAGATACTTAATTAATGATAAATAACTAACATTAGAAATTAAATTCTATGATTTATGAAACTATTTAAACGTGAAAATTCGGAACCAGAAATACAAGTAGCAGCAAAAACTACTTCTGACCAAAGTAGTGAAACAGGATTAGGGACATTTAGTGGTGTATTTACTCCTTCGATTTTAACAATCTTAGGTGTAATCATGTACCTCCGTTTCGGATGGGTAGTAGGTAATGTGGGTTTGTTAGGAACCTTGATAATTGTCACCCTGTCCACAAGTATTACTTTTCTCACTTCTCTATCAGTCAGCGCGATCGCCACAGATCGAATAGTTAGAGGAGGAGGAGCTTACTATATGATTAGTCGCTCTCTAGGTATTGAAACAGGGGGTGCAGTTGGAATACCCCTATATTTTGCTCAAGCTCTATCAGTTGCCCTTTATACCATTGGTTTTGCAGAAAGTTTTGTTAGTGCTTTTGGTGGCCTTAACCAATTATATGTGGCCTTAATTACTACTATTGGTGTAGCGGTATTGGCCTTAAGTTCGGCAGCAATTGCGATTAAAGCCCAATATTTTATTATGGCTGCCATAATTCTATCTCTAGTTTCATTTGCATTCGGTCAACCGATCGAACCGACAACTATAGAAATGTGGGGCCATTCAAATCAACTGTCTGAACCTTTCTGGACAGTTTTTGCCGTTTTCTTTCCTGCTGTAACCGGAATTATGGCCGGAGTAAGTATGTCTGGAGACTTGAAAGACCCCAGTCGTTCTATTCCTACGGGTACTATCGCAGCAGTTGTTACAGGCTATGTAATTTATATGGTCTTACCAGTTGTCATGGCAATGCGGGCAAATTCTACTACCTTAATTGAAGAGCCTCTAATTATGGAACAAATGGCTGTTTGGGGACCAGCTATTTTATTAGGGGTTTGGGGGGCAACTCTGTCGAGCGCCCTTGGTAGTATTTTAGGAGCGCCTAGAGTTTTGCAAGCTTTAGCTAGGGATGGTGTTTTACCCCGGTATTTGTCTTTCTTGGGTAATGGGAGTGGACCAAACGATGAACCTCGGATTGGTACAGCCATTACATTAGGAATAGCTACCGCTACAGTCTGCATTGGTGACTTAAATATTATTGCTCCAGTGTTGACTATGTTCTTTTTAACAACCTATCTGGTTTTGAACGTTTCGGCAGGTATAGAAGGCTTTTTACAAAGTCCCTCTTTCCGACCAACATTTAAAGTCCATTGGTCTTTATCAATGTTGGGAGCTTTGGGTTGTTTAGCGGTAATGTTTCTAATTAATGCTATGGCCACAGTTATTGCTGCTGTGATTGTTATGGCCATATTTATTTGGTTACAACGACGGGAATTGGAAACAACTTGGGGGGATGCCAGAAGAGGAATCTGGATGGCTTTAGTCCGGGAAGGGATTTTTCAAATCGGAGAAGAAGATGCGAAAAACTGGCGTCCTCATATTTTAGTCTTGTCGGGGATACCGAAAAAACGTTGGTTATTGATTCAATTTGCAGATGATCTGACTCATAACCGAGGTATGATTACCATCTGTAGTGTTTTGCCCAGTGCTTCTCGTGATGTTTCTCAGCAGAGTGATATGCAGGATACTATTCGTGAATATTTGCAGAAACGGGGGGTACAAGCTCTAGTCCGAGTGGTGACAGCTACAGACTTTTTTGATGGGGCAAAACTCTTAGTCGAAACTTATGGGATTGGCCCATTAACTCCTAATACAGTTGTACTGGGAGATAGTCAGGAACCTACTCGACGCGATCGCTACTGTCAGTTAGTTGCTCATATTCATAAAGCTAAGAAAAATTTGGTAATTTTCCGGGAAGATAGCGAGCGAGGTTTAGGTGAATATCGTCGGATTGATGTTTGGTGGGGAGGTTTACAAAATAATGGTGGTTTAATGTTGCTTCTGGCCTATTTGTTGCGTACTGATATGGATTGGCGAAATGCGGAAATTAATTTAAAACTGGTAGTCCCTGAAGAAACTGCGGCTCAAGCAACCCAGGCAAATGTTGATAGTTTGATTCGAGATTTACGCATTGATGCTAAATCTCAAATTTTGGTTTCTCAAGGTCGTCCTATTTATGATATTTTGCATGAATCTTCTCGAAATGCTGATTTGATTTTTCTTGGCATTCGGACTCCAGGAGAGAATTTTACTGAGTATTATGAGGATTTGCAGTCTAAAACTGCTGGTCTTCCTAGTACAGTTTTTGTTCTGGCAGCTCCTGGTTTTTCTTATGGTGAAGTTCTCAGCGATCGTTAATTTTCAATTACTCTAGTGACTGCTGAATGCTTCCTTCTATAATCATTAGACATCTCCAGAAAAGAGGGAACTGGGAACTGATAACTGGGAACTGATAACTGGGAACACTTACAGCGCTTTTCAGGTCAATGAACCAGGCTAAAAAAATGATAACCCTGTAGGGACGTTTAGCTAACGCACAACTTTCCTATCGGAATGCTTACGCAAACGTTAATGCTGCGCAACATTAAACGCATTTTTGTTATGCAACGTCCCTAATGTCGTCTATTCAAATGAAAAACGCTGTAATATCATGTCCGGTTGAACAGTTATAAATAAACTACTTAGGGTTTGCTGAAAAAAGCAGAGTGTAGGGAGTTTAGGGAGGGTGGGAAGTGTGGGAAGTGTGGGAAGTGTGGGAAGTGTAGGGAGGGTGGGAAGACAGATAATATCAAATCCGGTTGAATAGTTATTGTATCGTCGGGAGTAGGGGAGTAGGGGAGTAGGGGAGTAGGGGAGATTGAATACTGAAAATTATAGAATTATCAACATATACTATATAACCGGATTCTATATAACATCAGAGAAATAATGGTTCGGAGATTTTTCTACCCTTGGTTTGCCTAAAATCCTGACTTTTTGATAGTTTGAGCAAGAATTGTTACACTTTTTCTGGATAAAAAAAGACTATAACCTTTACAGATAAAGACTTTTAGATTTAATCAGCAGAGCAATAAGTAGGTTGGCGTAAATAAACCAAACCTAACAGAATGTAAAAACTCAAAAAGGCTATTTAGTGGCAATTTAAGCTCATTTGCCAAACTAAATATAGTTATGTTTTTCTGAACCGACTTACTTACTCAAATTTATTTTTATTCTTTCTTTGAAACATTGTTACTTTTCTTTAGAGGGGAAATTAGTATTGACAGATTGAGGAATAATTAGGATTTCCACTCAAAAGTCTTATGGGTAAGGGTGAGAGTCAGGAGTCAGGAGTCAGGAAAACTGAAAATTACAGAGGAGGTAGGAGGGAAAATCATCCCTTGGTCTTTCTGCACTTAATCTGCCCAAAATACTAAGTTTATGAACCTCATAGACCTAAAAGATGGCATTTTTTCAGGCTATAACAAGCCTAAAACTTTTACCTGTAAAAGCAAATTTATTCAGCAAGCCCTAATTAATAGACAAGTTAGTTTTTTTTAATTGCCATTATGATATTTATTTATTGGTTGCTTTTAATAATTATGTTGGTCGGAGTTGCTGGTGCTGTAATTCCTGGTTTGCCAGGTTCTAGTTTGATTTTAGGAGCAATTTTAGTCTGGGGATTAATCAATGGCTTTAGTCAAATGGGTTGGGCTTTGGGAATAGCTATTTTAGTTTTATTACTGAGTATTTTGATAGATTTTTTGGCTAGCTATTGGGGAGCTAAACAGTCAGGTGCGAGTAAATGGGGACAAATAGGTTGTTTCGTTGGTTTTGGGTTAGGATTTTTTGGTCTTTTGCCAGCTTTACCTTTTGGGGGACCATTATTGGGAATGTTAATCGGACCTTTTGTCGGAGCAGTTTTGGGAGAATTTCTCTACCGGAAAGATTTGGAATTTCCGCAAAGAACGAATTTATCTCTCAAAGCAGGAGTAGGTATTGTTGTTGGTACAGTAGTAGGAAATATAATTCAAGGAATATTGGCGATCGCCACTGTCATAGTTTTTCTCGTAACGACTTGGCCTCCAGTTGGCAGTTAAAAAAGCAATCAGCAGTCAGTAGGAAATATTGATAAAGGGATTGAATTCCCTCCCCACCTATCAGTTTCTAGAAACCTGGTATTTACCGAATTATTAATTATTCATCATTATTAATAATTAAATAATTCGCGCCTTGAAGCCTCCCCTTGGATAGGGGAAAAAAAGTGCTATGATATTTCCTGATCTTCAATCTTCTCCGTTTTAACCAGAGGTAATTATCAATTATCCATTATCAATTATCAATTAATGAACCAGAGCTACTAAAAGCTGTTTTTAGCTGTAGCCGATATTTTTGGCGACCATTCCCTAGTAAAACGTTGCGTGGGATGAATGGGGAGCATTGAATAGAAATGCTAAAAGTGAGCTAGATAGTTAACTTCCCTGGCGGGAAGTCCCGCGCTCTCCGGTAGGGGAAGGGGAGCGTCGGGATGAAAGCCAGGGCCAAGATTCGGATACCTCCACAAGCTAAACGTTCATAAGCCGCAAGACAAGCTAGGAGGATTTTGTTATTGTAATATTGTAAGCGTCATCACAGGGGGAGGACATCACCTCTGTTAAAACAGCGGTCAGTTTTTGCTGACTGAAGAATCCCGCTTTGTCGCGTAAGCGCAACGTCGGGAGTATGTCAAAAAGAATAAACTCTTCCTGTGGGAGAAATATAGATTGATTTATGATCTGTTGCTTCTGAACCAGGTTTAACTCTAACTGTAACTATATTACCCTCGGCACTATATTCGTAAGTTAGTGAAGTTTCATTATATATATTCACTGTGCCATAACCACCAGGTATCTTCGACAGATTAACGTTAATATTTGTACTTTTACCTGCTGGTAAAAATCTTTCTGGTTCTGGAACTAAGTTATAGCTGAGAGTCGTTCCAGTTTGATTTAAAATCTTGAGTGTGATGAGTTGTTTTGCATCTTCAGCTTGAGCTTCTGGTTGCCAATATCCAGGTACATAGCTAGGAGCATTTTGAGATAAAACAACTGTAGAATGCAGTATCAAATATGATGCTATTAATCCAGGAATTATCAGAGATTTTTTTTTCATCTTTATTTCTTTGTAAAAAATCCTTAATTTTGTAGCTGAGAAATTTTAACTTAGTTGGTATTGAGGTTCAAGGGTATTTTTATTCTTTATAGCAGTTTTGATTAAGATAGAATTACAGAGATTTAGGCTTAAAAGTAGGCAAAAAAATATAGGGTAGAAGTTTTGTAGTCTACCTTTGTGAAAACCGCTATAATTCTTGAGATAAATAATCAATCATCGTCAAAATTCGGTAAGTGGGAAAAGTTCCAGTTTGAACTGCTGAATGGAAACGACTCGACGGGTTCACGGAGTGTCAAATCTAGTCAATTGAATCATAATTCTCGTAAGTACCTGAGTTTAATTAGGGCTGAATGATTAAATATTAAAGGATTGATACCAATTTTATGTAAAGCTGCATAGAATTATGAATTAATTTGTCTATCTTGATATATAGAACCCCTAAGCGGATCTATAAAATTAGCTGGAGAGATCGGGGGACGGGGATATGGGGAGATGGGGAGATTGGGGCTATTTTTATACTTTTTTCCCTATTCTATTTCACCGAAATTCTGACTCCTGATTCCGCGCCTCCGCGCCTCCGCGCCTCCGCGCCTCCTGTCTCCTAATCCTCACTTTTGCAAAGATACTGTTAGGGGTTCTATAGTTGAAGATTAATCTCTATCTTTGTCAGGTTTCTAGTCTGTAACAAGCAGGATGCTTGTGTTACCAAAATTACTAAATAAAATTTTGTACCGCACTAACTCTGAAATTGCTGTAATTAATTATATAAATAAAATATCAAAAACATATCAAAAACATTTTTCGTCTGAGTTGATTTCGTATTTTTTGAACTAATATAGAATCCGGATAATTACTATAGCGTGCGTCATTGCGACTGGAACTGAGTGGAAGGTTTTCGACTGTCGCCGATATGCGGAGCATCCCGGAACGGAAATGCGCAGCATTCGGTAAGGAAAGCAATCTCAGAGGTTTAAGAGATTGCTTCCTATCGTCGCAATGACGACTGTTCAAGCGGATTCTATATAAACTCAATATCTAATTTTCCCATGTATGTATTAGTCAAAATTATTTTATAGCGTTTCTCACTCTTTCTGAGGTACAGTTGTTTTTCTCTTACCCTACTCCCCATTTCCTCATCTTCTCTACTCCCTACTCCCTAAAACCAAGGAATTTTGTACCTCACGCTTCTTGGGAATTGCTATATTAATATAGATTAAATAAATTTAGTAAAATTTTAAAATTTCCGAATCAATAATTAAGATTTTTTGAATATTCGATCTTTCTAAAAAAATCCGTATATTATTGAACAAAAGTTACACTTTTATAACGATCTGAATGTAAACTCCAGTAACAATTCCGATCAAAATCTTTAGAAATCTTACCCTAGTTTGACAAGCGGTCTAACCTATAAATTTGAGGTAATATAACGAGGTAAAATGATGAATAATCTCCAAAAATATCAGATTAGTTGCACCCTCACTTTTGGCGACATTTATGGCCAAATAATTGTTTGGTTAATAGTAGTATTCTTGAGTATTGCTGGAGGAGTTGCTCTTTGGACTAGCACTAATCAAGCCTATGCTCTAGGCAGTATTGCTTTAATTGTAGTCTTGTCTTTACCGTTCCTGCTATTTTCTTTTGTAACTACTCTACTAAACCATATTGAAGTTACTCCTGTAGACCCTAATGAGACAGAGGAAGCTGAAATGTCAGCCTCTGGTCAACAACCTGCAACTTCTCTAGGCTAATCTCAGCTCAATATTTAGGGTCTTTATTTAGTGACTTAAAAATCACTAAATTATTCAATTAATCAATAATCTAAAAGTAGGAAAAAAACCTACCTGTTAAATTACAGGTGGGTTTTTATAGGAATAGAGAATAATATCAAATCCCGTAGCATCGGTGTAAATTAGATAAAGAGTATGGGAAGTTTGGGGAGATGAGGATATCTAGAAATATGACAATAGCTGAAAATAGAACATTTTTTTAGACTGAATTAATCGGATTGGATATAAGGAGGAAGAAAAAAGGTAAAAATGATATAATTAGGTAGTTTGTATTTTAAATTAGTTGCAGGCAAGAGAAAATCATTTTTATGGAGAATTTTAGACAAATTTTTACCATCAATTACTTTACTTTATCTACTATAAAGTAAAATAATAAAAGCACAAAAATATCTTATATTTACCTAATGTTAGAACACGACATAATTATAGTAGGTGGCGGACTTGCTGGTTGTCGCGCTGCTGTGGAAATAGCTCGCAAAAATCCTAGTTTAGATGTGGCGGTAGTTGCCAAAACTCACCCCATTCGTTCTCACTCTGTCGCTGCTCAAGG
>JBFRWR010000788.1:0-9491 GCA_051439685.1 Trichodesmium sp. | reverse complement strand
CTATATTACAGCGGTTTTCATTTCAGTAGACCACAGTAGGGGCGGTGCATGCAACGTCCCTACTAGGGTTTGGTTTTGGCGATATGGTTATTGAATTTGAAAATCGCTGTTATTTATTTAATTTATTTACCGCTGTTTTAATTTTGATTAACACTCTCGCCATAACAAAAACCTTGGCGGGAGGTTGCATGCAACGTCCCTACTGTGGTCTACTGAAATGAAAACCGCTGTCATTTCAAGAAGAGCAAAGAAAAAAATTTGATTTTCGTTTTTTCTAGTTCCTATTCTCTGAGGACTTACCCATAACCGCTTTATCTAGTAGGGGCGATTGGCCAATCGCCCCTACAAATGTTGTATATTTTCATATTTTGTGTAAGTCCTATTCTCTAAAAACTGAGAATCTTACCTAACTCAATCCTAAAATTTAGCTTTTTTAGCAAATGGCCGATAAACTTGATAATTAATCTGAGGAAAAATATTGTCGATCGCCTCAACCTTTTCTAACCAACCAGAGTCAATCTTTCTCTGAAGAATATCTTCATACAGCTTATTAAAACGCATGAGATGCGATCGCGTCCTCCGTACAGCATAAGGAACCATAGTACCCGTACTCATAATAAAAGCCCAGTCAGAAGATTGAGCCAGTAGCAATTCTCGGCCAGCCTGATTTAAGGCCCGCAGCTCCAGCTCATCCTGTGGTTGCCATCGTCCCAACTCGATCATCCGTTCTGTCGCCTCATGTAAATGAGGATAAATCCAAGAATTAGTATGATTTAACCAATACTCATGGAAACCCTTATATCCCCAACTAGACTGTGCTGGAAGACAAACTTGATGTTCAGGGTGTTTCTGTAAATAATCTGCCAAATGAGTCATCCGATAGCTGCTTTGGTCATACCAAGTTTTGCGGAATAGAAAATCTAAGAACCAAGGACCTTCATACCACCAATGACCAAACAACTCTGCATCATAAGGAGAAACAATAATCGGCAACTTGTCCATTATATGATATAAGTATTCAACCTGGCGTTCCCGATTAAACATAAAGTTTCCAGCGTGTTCTGCTGCTTTTTCCCTAGCCCAATATGGGTCGTAAAGATCTTTATCTCCTAAACTCAAACCACGGCCTGTAATTTTATGATATTTAATACCTGTATTCTTACGCTGGCCATTAGGCATAATATAAGGTTTAATATATTCATATTCTGCTTCCCAGCCTAAATCTTTATAAAACTCTCTATATTCTGGGTCTCCTGGATATCCAACTTGGGAAGACCAAACCTGTTGAGAAGATTCATGGTCTCTGCAAAATACAGCTACTCCTGTTTTGGTAAAGATAGGCGCATAACTACCAAATCTGGGTCTAGGTCTAGCATAAAGCACACCATGACTATCTGTGAGAAAGTAACGGATACCAGCATTAGCCAACAATCGCTCTAGACCTTCATAATAGGCACATTCTGGGACCCAAATACCCCTAGGACGACGGCCAAAATTTTCTTCATAATGTTGACAAGCAACTTCTATTTGTGCCCAGACTGCTTCCGGGTACATTTTCATTAGTGGGAAATAGCCATGAGTCGCCCCACAGGTCATAATTTCTAGGTTATTACTGTCTTGAAATTGCTTAAAGGCAGTAATTAAGTCACAGTCATAACGTTCCCAAACCTCTCTAACATTACTGAAGTGGGTAGCGTAATGTTCTGCAAGATAGCGGATATGACCGTTATGGATATTATGGTCAATTTCTTTTGCTGCTAATTCTTCAAGTAAATTTAGGTGGTGTTTGTAGCGTTCCTGTAGTAGGGGGTCTCGGAGCATGGCCACTAAAGGTGGTGTAATGCTCATGGTCATTTTAAAGTCCACACCATCTCGCTTTAACCCTTCAAACATTTGGATCAGGGGGACATAAGTTTCAGTAATTGCTTCAAATAGCCATTCTTCTTCTAAAACATAATCGCTTTCTGGATGTCGTACAAAAGGGAGATGGGCGTGCAGAACAAAAGCGAGGTAGCCAATAGCCATAATTTATAGTTAATAAAATGGTGAACGAAAATTGAAAAAAGTTACAATATTTTCAGATTGTAAGGCTAAAGGGGTCAAAAGTTAATGCTTTTTTCAAGCTGGAAGAGGAGAGGGATGAGAAGGACTAGCAATGACTGAGAATATAATAGATTAACTCAGTTAAAATTTAATCGCTTAGAGATTGGATGTATTAGGAACTATAAAAAGGAGATAGGGAAAAGGGAACAAGGAAGCGTTGTTTATTTGCGGGATGAATTATAGTTTTAGATCAAGTAACATTAATTAACCGCAATGTAGGAAATTTTCTACTACAAGTTTATCAAAAAATTGGTCGAAGCCTGACGCTTTTTGGGGATAAAGGAGCATAGTCAGGATATAAATTTAAGGATAGATGCTACCATCAGGTAATATTGCACCTTTAAGTTGGGCATCTACAAAACTGGCATTACTAATATCTGTGTCTCGTAAGTCTGCCCCTCTTAAATCGGCATTCCAAAAAACTGCGTCTGTCAAATCAGCTCCTTGTAAATTGGCCTTCTGCAGATTTGCCCCCCAAAAGTTAGCAGATTTAAGGATAGACCTCTTGAGAATAGCCCCTTGTAGGTTAGCACTATCAAATTCCGCTCCTGTTAAATCTGTATTAGTAAAATTAGCTTCCTCTAGATTTGTACTAGAGAAGTCAGCATTTTGTAATACTGATCCAGTTACGTTCATTCTCTTATAATTAGAATTACTCAGGTTTATATTGGAGAGATCGCAATAAAAACATTCATTTGAACGTTTTAAAATTCGTGCTTGCCACCTTTTGTATGCAAATACAGGTTGAGCGAATGCTATTGAAACTAATAAGGTTGTCAGTAATATTTTGAGTTTCATTTCATTTTAGCCATTTTAATTTTTAATAATTCTGGCATTACTTGAAAATTATTACTTTCAAATTAACAATAAATTTAAGTAATTGTCAATCAACAATAGTAAATAATTGGGAATTGAGAGAAAAATTATGAATTATTTTGTAGTTAAAAGTGCTTCTATAATATTTGGTAAAGAAAAGGAGAAAGACGTTGCATGCAAGGTCCCTACAAGGTTTTGGTTATGGCGATGTGGTTCATCAACTTGAAAAGCGCTGTAAGCAAAATATCTGTAACATTAGCATCAACTTTCGGAAGAAACTCTATTTCTTCAAAATTAAAGCCGACTATAGCTAAAGTATCCTCATTGCTAAAGTCATTTATGGTATTAACTCCTACCATTGCTTCGGCGTTTTCGCTACCAATATAGTTATCGGTATCTGAAGTGCCAATAAATATGTTTTCTTCTGGAATAATACTGACAGCATTATTAAAATCTATT
The DNA here is from genome assembly GCA_051439685.1 of Trichodesmium sp. Lineage (GTDB taxonomy): Bacteria > Cyanobacteriota > Cyanobacteriia > Cyanobacteriales > Microcoleaceae > Trichodesmium. The sequence continues at coordinate 6,113 of JBFRWR010000788.1, read as the reverse complement.
ATTGGTGGTATCGGTTCAGCAGGAATCAAAAGTCTGATTTTTTCCTCATCTGTAACGTCAGTTAATTCTACTTGTTACGCAGTAGGTTCTACCTCAGAAATAGTCTCTAAACATTGGACAAAAATCTGCAAATTATCTACGATATAATGTCCGTTCGTATCGGAGCGTGTAAAAGTTAGGGTAAATATCCATAGGGAATCTAAGTTGTTTTCTGGCTCTTGGTTAAGTTTTTCTGCCTGTTCCCTCCATACCTACTCCCTACTCCCTCCGACCTACTCCCTAGCTTTGCTATACAATACCGATGCTACCGGACATGATATGACAGATTGTTTGTAAAAGAAATATAAATTAAGGAGATAGGGAACAGGGAACAGGGAACAGGTAGGAAGAAATAATCGATAACTATTTTTATTAAAAATATAGCAATGTATCTATCTACCTAGCAGATTTCAATCCCTTGAATTACTAAGACTTGCTATATTCTTTTAATGTATAAATAATATTATAGAAATAAAGACAGAATTGCTCAGAAGATACCTAGTCGCTGGGTAACTACATGAATATCTATACAGGAGGAGAAAATTTCAAAATATGGGAGGAAATCAATTTCGATTTAAACAGTTTACTATCCTACAAGATAGATGTGCGATGAAAGTTGGTACTGATGGTACTTTATTGGGAACATGGGTAGATGTTTCTGGAGCAGCAAAAATTTTAGATATTGGTACAGGTACGGGTTTAATTGCTTTAATGTTGGCACAGCGATCGCTTAACCAGTCCGGAACAGTTATTGATGCTGTGGAAATAGATCGAAATTCATATCTGCAAGCAAGAGAAAATGTTGAGCGATCGCCTTGGTCTGATAGAGTTAATATTGAAAATTATTCTATCCAAAAATATGCAGATATTTGTCAAAAAAGGTATGATTTAATCGTGTCAAATCCACCTTTTTTTGAAAATGCTTATAAAGCTGCTAATCAAGCCAGAAATGTTGCCAGACATACTGACTTTCTCTCACAAGTTGATTTATTACAAGCAGCTATTAAACTTTTGTCTCAAACAGGAAAATTAGCTGTTATTTATCCTGTAGAACAAGCCGAAAGTTTTCAAGCAAAAGCGGAATATTTAGGATTATTTTGTCAGAGAAAATTATATATTAAACCTATGCCAGAAATTCCTACCAAGAGAATTTTGATGGAACTAAGTAAAAACCAATTAACTTGTCAAGAAAATACTTTGACTATTGAAGCGAAACAATATGTATATACACCTGAATTTATCAGCCTAATCAAAGATTTTTACCTAAAATATTAAGTCGCTATACTAATCCTAAATATCCTAAATTATTTGTAAAAAAAAACTGTAGAAATTTGGTCTCCAAACCCAAGGAAAAATGGGATTTGGAAACCAAACCCCTACGATAAAATATTACAACTTATGGGCAGATTGCTATATTAACAGTTATTATTTCATAAATAATCAGGAATTTGTACCTAAAAGGCTTTTCATAACCCAAGTAAGGATGGGATTTGGAAACCAAACCCCTACGATAAAATATTACAACTTATAGGCAGATTGCTAGATTAAAAATTATTATTTCCTAGATAATCAGGAATATTTAAAAAGCTTGTTATATGTATAGCAAACTCACAATTAATAACTAATAAATAAAATGACCGAACCATTAGAAACAGAACTATATTTAAGTTCAGAAAAAGACGAACTATTTGAAAAAGGTCCTTGGCCGAAACCTTTTGCTTTTAACGCTGAAGTAGTCAAAGTTTTTGATAATATGGTGTCCCGTTCAGTGCCTTTGTATAGAGAAGTTGTTGCTGCAGCAGTACATTGGACGCGGGCATATTATCAACCGAAAACACGGATTATTGATGTAGGTTGTTCCACAGGTACATTCCTAGAATTATTAGGGCGATTTTTAAAACAACCAGCAATTTTAGTGGGAATTGATAATTCTCAAGCTATGCTGGATAAAGCTAGAGAAAAATTAGCTCAAGTAGAACAAATTCATCAGATACAATTAATTTGTGAAAGTGCAGAAAATTGTGATTTTGAAAATAGTAGTGTGGTAGTTATGAACTACACTTTACAGTTTTTATCTCTTCCTCAACGGCAAAAATTATTAAGGGCAATTTATCAAGGTTTAGTTCCTGGTGGCTTGCTATTTATGAGTGAAAAAGTTAGGTCTAGTTGTCCTCAATTTCAAGAAACAATTACTCGCCATTATGAAGCTTTTAAAACGAGAAATGGTTATGCTCAAAATGAAATAGAGCGAAAAAAAGAAGCACTAGAAAATGTATTAATTCCCCTGACAGAACCGGAGCAATTACAAATGTTAAATCAGAGTGGTTTTGAACAGATAGAATCTTTGGTTAAGCTACATAATTTTGTCTCGTTTGTAGCATTCAAATCTGATTGAATAAAAAAAATGGATTAAAAGTATAGTATTATTGTTGATAATTCCCATGAAAAATGAATATAATGATTAGCAATCTCAAAGGAAGGTGAAACTAAATAATGCCCAAAAAATCTATTCCCAGAATTGAATATCTACGAGTATAAAATTATCGCGCTCTCCATGACTTAAAACTAGAAAAAATCACTCCATTAACTGTATTTTTAGGTCCTAATGGTAGTGGTAAATCTACAATATTTGATGTCTTTGCATTTCTAGCGGAATGTTTCACAGATGGCCTCCGAAAAGCTTGGGAAAGAAGGGGGAGATTTCGAGAATTAAGAACTAGAGATACTGAAGGAAATATAGTATTTGAACTTAAATATCGAGAAACAAAAAAATCGCCTTTAATTACATATCATCTTGCCATTGCTGAAGGAACAAAAGGTCCTTATATTGCTGAAGAATGGCTGCAATGGAGAAGAGGACAAACAGGAAAACCTTTTAGGTTTTTAGACTTTAAAGAAGGAGAAGGAAAAGTAACTACTGGAGAAATGCCTGATGAACAAGACGAAAGAGTATTTGAAAAATTAGAATCTGCGGAATTTTTAGCAGTAAGTACCCTGGGACAATTTGCTAAACATCCTCGTGTTAGTGCCTTGAGAAAATTTATTACAGGTTGGCATCTTTCCTATTTAACTGCAGATAATACTCGCAGTATTCCTGAAGCAGGCGCTCAAGAAAGATTATCCCCAACAGGTGATAATTTACCTAATGTTATTCAATATCTTAGAGAACAACATTCAGAACGACTTGAAAAAGTTCTTGATATTCTTTCCAGTCGAGTACCACGTTTAGAAAAAGTTGAAGCTTCAATTATGCAAGATGGGAGACTTTTACTACAGATAAAAGATGCTCCTTTTGCTACTCCAATTTTAGCTAAATTTGCCTCTGATGGTACTTTAAAAATGTTAGCTTATCTCACCGTTTTACACGATCCAGATCCACCACAACTTATTGGTATTGAAGAACCTGAGAATCATTTACATCCTCGTTTATTACCAGAACTTGCTGAAGAATGTCGTACTGCTTCAGCTAATACTCAACTGATGGTGACGACTCATTCTCCATTTTTTATTGATGGAATAAAACCCCAAGAGTTATGGGTACTTTATCGAAATAAAAATGGTTATACTCAAGCGAAACGTACTGACGAAATGTTAGGCATTCAAGAATTTATTGAAGAAGGAGCATCTTTAGGTAATTTATGGATGGAAGACTATTTTGAGTTTGGAAATCCTCTAAAAAATCAAGGCGCACCACGCAAAAATCAACCTAGAAATTAGTAATTATAGGAGTAGCTAACGAGTGCATATTGAATTTCTAGTGGAAGATTTGTCAACGGAGGAAACTCTCTGTCATTTATTACCAAATATTCTGGGTGATTGGATAACTTTTGAGACTCACTCTTTTCAGGGTAAACAAGATTTACTTTCTAAACTACCTAGACGATTAAAAGGATATAAAAAATGGATACCTGATGATTGGAGAATTCTAATTTTAGTAGATAGAGATAATGAAGATTGTCAAAAATTGAAATTAAAATTAGAAAAAATTGCTAGAGATGCTGGATTTGTCACAAAAAGTAAAAGTAAAAAGAAATATCAGTTAGTTAATAGAGTTATGATTGAAGAATTAGAAGCTTGGTTTTTTGGAGATATTTCAGCTTTGACTAAAGCTTATCCTAAAGTATCTAAAAATCTTGATAAAAAAGCTAAATATTGTTACCCAGATGAGATTAAAGGTGGTACTTGGGAAGCTTTACAAGAGGTGCTTCAAAGAAAAGGTTATCATCAAGGAGGATTAGAAAAATTGAAAGCTGCGAGAGATATTTCACCATACATGAATCCTACAAAAAATACCTCAAAAAGTTTTCAAGTTTTTTATAATTGTTTATTGGAAATAATGGAATCTGAGAAAAATTAATTTGATGAAGTTGAAGTAGCGATCGCCTCGACAAAATATTATAGGGAGGCTCCATAGAACATCCCTACATTCTTTGATATTAATCTAGACGCGCTACTACCGAATTTTACATTTGCTCTTTTTTTATAGTTAAAAATTAAAATTATTATGTTTACTGGAATTATTAAAGAAACAGGGAAAATTTATCAAATTTGTTCGCAGGGTTCTGGATTGGAACTAACACTTGATATTTCTGAAAATCTCTATTCTGAAGTAGAAATAAAGTCTAATATTTCTATAAATGGGCGTGCTTTAACAATATTGAATAAGCAGAGAGTAGAAGAATTTTATAGACTGAATTTTTATCTGGGTTCGCCAAAGCTTTCTACACAATATCAAGCACAACAAAAGGTTAATTTAGAAAGGTCTATTCGTCTGGGAGAAGAAATTTCAGGGCCTCTGTTTTATGGCGTTTCTTCAGGATATTGTCGGTTAATTTCTAGGGAGGAATTATTGGGAGGTGGAATAAAAATAGAAGTTGTTTGGGAGAGCGAGTTGTTTCAGTATTTGGATGTTAAAGACCAGGTTTGTTTAGATGGTGTCCTGTTAATAATTAGAGATATTTCTGAGGGGGAAATATTTTTTGATATTTATCCAGAAACTTTGAATTTAACAAATTTAGCAGAAAAGAAAATAGGAGAATATTTTGCTATAGAAATTGACCCAATGGTGAAAAAATTTGGGCAAATTTTGGCGCGGAAATTTGATAAGGATAAGATTTAACTTCCCTGGCGGGAAGTCCCGCGCTCTCCCGGAGGGGAGCGTCGTATGGGAAAGCCAGGGCCAAGATTTGGATACCTTCATAAGCTGTTCATATGCCTTTGACAAGCTAGGTACATTTTGTTATTATCAATGTCAACACAGGGGGAGGACATCACCTCTGTCACGCGCAGTGGTCAGGGTTTCCCAGACTGAAGAATCCCGCGTTGTCCCGTAAGGGTAACGTCGGGAGTATGTCAATATGGTTAGAATCGTTAATTTTCGCTGGGTGGGGTGCGGAAAGTTAAATTTTGGTTCCGGTTCATAATTATTGCCGCCTCACCCTCCCCACCCTAAGCCTGAATTTAATATTCCTTTTACAAACAGTCTCTTATATTTGATTAAGACCCTATTTGAATTTTACCTTGGTAACAGTTTCCACTCTCCAATATTCTCCGACTCAACCATTGTTGAAATACTTCAAACCTACCATCATCAGGATTAACAATTCGATAAATTCGCAATCGTTTTTTCTGGTGAGTTTCTGTTCGTAAAAATTCTAAACTATAACCAATTTTATCCAAAAAACGCCCGACAATTGTAATGGGACTAGAGTTGGCAGCTAATCCTATTCCTAATATAGTTTTAATTTCTTTTCGGTTTGACAAAGCTGTTTTTCCTAACAATTGTAAATCTGGATCTATATTTTTCAACTCCCGTTTTTTATCCTTCAATAATGAGGGTATTTTTAATAATTCCATTACGCCAATAATTGCTCCTAATAAACAATCATTAAAATCAGGAATAAAAATATTACCTTTACCTAAATCCAACAATTTTTTTGCTACTTCCTTATCCCGCGCTGCTAAATATGCTCGCCCTACTGTCAGAAAATAATGTAATTCTAACTGTTCGTACCAACCTTCATCATCTTTTTCAACTAATTCAGTAGTTATGGGAATGTTATAACGTAACATTA
>JBFRWR010000787.1:0-26826 GCA_051439685.1 Trichodesmium sp. | reverse complement strand
GGGAGATGATGAAGCAAGGGGCTATTTTTATACTTTTTTCCCTATTCTATTTGACCGAAATTATGACTCCCAACTCCTGGCTCCTGTCTCCTGTCTCCTGTCTCCTGTCTCCTGTCTCCTGTCTCCTGTCTCCTGTCTCCTAATCCTCACTTTTGCAAAGATACTGTTAGGGGTTCTATACAGCAGTTTTCATTTGGGTAGACCACAGTAGGGGGAAATGGCCATTAGTCCCTACAGAGTTTTGGTTATTGTTGATATGGTTCATCAATCTCAAAAGGGCTGTAAAATAGTAGTTGAAGAAAAGAGGGCGGACATATCTAAATCCTGTTTTGCTGCGCAATATATTTCGGCTGTCACCGACATGAATGCTACACATTCAGAAGGAAAACCTCTTTAACAGTCTGGTGTTCCCTATTCCCTATTCCCTATTCCCTATTCCCTTGACTATTGACTATTGACTGAATGATCCTTAACTGATAGTCAAATAGTTACGCCTGTACAGGTATGATGACGATATTGAGAATCAAAAAAGGGAACGCAAATTAAAAAATTATGCGAATTTTATTTGTGGCTGCTGAAGTAACTCCTTTAGCAAAAGTTGGTGGTATGGCAGATGTAGTCGGAGCCTTACCTAAAGTATTACGGGCAATGGGTCACGATGTCCGTATCTTCATGCCTTATTACGGCTTTTTAGCCGACAAGATGGAAATTCCAGAAGAACCAGTTTGGCAGGGAACTGCCATGTATCAAACTTTCAATATTTATGAAACCTTACTACCAAAAAGTGAGGTTCCATTATACTTATTTGGTCATCCTACTTTTTGGCCACGTCGTATTTACTACGGAGATGATGAGGACTGGAGGTTCACTCTATTTGCCAATGGAGCAGCAGAGTTTTGCTGGAATGGTTGGAAACCAGATATTATTCATTGCAATGACTGGCACACTGGTATGATTCCAGTTTGGATGCACGAAACCCCAGATATTAAAACCGTATTTACTATTCATAACCTAGCTTATCAGGGACCTTGGCGTTGGTTCTTGGAAAGAATTACTTGGTGTCCTTGGTATATGGAAGGCCATAATACTATGGCAGCCGCAGTCCAGTTTGCCGACATGGTAACTACTGTTTCTCCTACTTATGCTGGTCAAATTCAAACATCTGCCTATGGTGAACAGCTAGATGGTTTAATATCTTTTATCAGTGGGAAACTCAGGGGTATTCTCAATGGTATAGATATGAACTTTTATAATCCAGCTAATGACAGGTATATTGCTCAAACTTATACTATGGATACTCTGGAAAAACGGGTTGCCAATAAAGTTGCTCTCCAAGAAGAAGTTGGCTTTGAAGTTAATAAGAACACTTTTTTAGTAGGAATGGTCTCCCGACTGGTAGAGCAAAAAGGACTTGATTTGATGCTGCAAGTATTGGATCGGTTTATGGCATATACAGATAGTCAATTTATTTTATTGGGAACTGGCGATCGCTTCTATGAAACCCAGATGTGGCAAATTGCTACTCGTTATCCTGGCCGGATGAGTATCCAACTTTTACATAATGATGCCCTTTCCCGCCGAATTTACGCAGGTACGGATGCCTTTTTAATGCCGAGTCGGTTTGAGCCTTGTGGTATTAGTCAGTTATTGGCAATGCGTTATGGTAGTGTACCTATTGTTCGTCGCACAGGTGGATTAGTCGATACTGTCTCTTTTTATGACCCCATTAATAATGCTGGTACTGGCTATTGTTTTGATCGCTACGAACCACTAGATTTATTAACAGCAATGGTTCGAGCTTGTGAAGGATTCCGATTTAAAGAGCAATGGCAAGAATTACAGAAGCGTGGTATGAGGGAAAACTTTAGCTGGGATAAATCGGCTTATGAGTATATCAAAATGTACAAGTCTATCCTGGGATTACCTGAAGATGAAACTGTAGTGGAAAAAGAGCCTGAGTTAGCACAATAATACTTGAATACTTGAGTTGCTATTAGGAGGAATTGAGGTGAAATATCCCAATTCCTTTATTCATAATATGAGAGTCTTTTTTACTTTTGATTCATGGATAAATTGTATTATTGGGAATAGTCTCTCAGTTTACTTATCAATTTAAAAAAACAATGTTAGAAATGGTTTAAAGAGAATTTATATTTATAGGTAAAATTTTATTCCGCCATTCCTCAGCAATAATTAACTAAATAAATCTAATGGGAAATAACCATAAGTTCCATTAACTCCTGTAGTTTCAGCAGATTGACAAGATACTAATACACCTCGATATTTTCCAGTATAAGATTCCATAAAATATGAATCTTTCATACCATTAAATTTAAGATAAATAGAACCATCAACAGAGTTAAAATTCGAGTCACTAAGCAGAGTAGTATTATATCCTAAAGCTTCTAAATAGCTGTCTAAGGCTGATAAAGCTTCTGTTTTTGAATCTGCACAAATTCCTAAAATTTGATAATCAGACAAATTAGCTAATAGTAAAATTGCCGAACGGGTAATATTTTTTTCCTCTGGCGATTTAATTAGTTTCATCTCTTGGCAAGTAAATTCATTGAGAATTTTTTCAGCTTGAGTAATAGTTAGATTTTGAATTTTTTCAGTAGACATATGATAGTTAAAATTTAAGAATGACAATATAATCAGACTGGTAGTATAGCGTTTCTCACTCTTTCTGAGGTACAGTTGTTTTTATCTTACCCTACTCTCCATTTCCTCATCTTCCCTACTCCCTACTCCCTACTCCCTACTCCCTAAAACCAAGGAATGCGGGTACCTCACGCTTCTTGGGAATTGCTATATAATACTAACATTTAGGCTAAAGTAGCCTAAGTTAAAGATAGTCAGGATTTTCTGAAAATGGGAAATATTTGATCTAAAGATATATCAAAACTTACTTAACATATCTTACTGTTTTTTGAGTTAAAAATGGTGCAGAAAGTTTCCGAAGGTACCCCATAATATCAAATCCGGTAGTATCATTAGTATAGTTAGCTAGGATAAATCAAAATTCACTAAATCTGATAGACTCTATATTCAAAATATTTAGATTTGCTATGAGAAAAATAAAAAACTTGAGAAGCTCATACCTAAATCCTAAACATTAATTAGTGAAGCAAAGTTAATAGTATATAGCATTTTTCAATGAGATGTAAATCTAGGTTGACTTTTTTTGTGATAAAAAATCTTGTCTTTAGTTCCCACTAATCTTTGTGCAAAGCTAAGATTAAAGACTGTTTCCCCTTCTTGACTATTCTCTGTTCCCTGTTCCCTTTTTAATAGAACTAGATTTCCATGTATTTCAAATGAAAATGCTATATTTACTATTAAAGATTAAGCAGATATGGCGAATTATTTTTGATATACTTGAATGATTTTTTCCCTATTCCCTATTCCCTACTCCCTAAAAGGTACTTATAATATTACCCCGTAAAACGAGATAAAGTTTTTACGGGGTAATCATATTATTTGGAACATTTAAGGGTAAATTCTGATGAAACTATCAAATCAGTTATTCTAGATAACTGCACAAAACAGTTAAACTGTCAATTGTTTTCGCTTCAACAAGTTATCGAGAAATGAATTTTGGTAGTCCCACTTTACAGCATAAGAGTCTGCTTCTAAGTCTTTAATTTCATTGACAGACACTAATGTTGAGTCAGTCGAGCGAACTACCATTTCTCCATTTAAAAGTGCTTGTCGCCATTGTTTTCCTGTCTTCCAAGCAGAATATTTTACCCCACTCCAACGAGGGTTAACTGGGTATCCTGCAAATCCAGAACGCAGTGCAGGAATATAATCACTTTTGAGTTGAGTATGAACCAAGATTCCTTCTGTTAGTTTAACAACTTTGAGATTGTGTTTCTCTTGCTTAAACATAGGACTCACCTCCTGCTTTAAATATGCTTAACTCTTCTTAACTTAATAATACTACAGATATTACACAAATCAGCTATCTATTTAGAATCAAATTCTACTTATATTAATACCAATTCAGGAAAATTATCTCAGAAATTTTTGGGATCAAGTCTAGGGAATATTTAATTTTTGGGATTCGTCACATTGATCACAAAGAAATAGTGATATTATCATCTCTACCTGTCCATAATTTATAGGTTTTGGAGTAAAAATTAGGGAGAGATATGATTAATCAAAAATCGATTCAAGATTTGATTGAGGTATTTAGGATAAAGATTATTCAACCGATATTCTCTATTGTAGAGAAACTAAATTTCAGGTTGTATAAAGATTTTTTTTTGATTAAGTTTATCCAGAGTTGGATAGGTAAATTTGTGTACCTTTTATTAATATTTGCAGTTAGTTTAAGTTTGAATTTAACTAATACTGCTATAGCTGTTAAATCTCCGACGGTAAAAATTCCGATTTTTGGCTTCCATGACATTATTGACTTACAGGATAAAGCTGATTTACCCCCATATCGTCGTTTGTCTGATATGGATTATACTAAACAGGATTTAGAAAAGCTGATCGACTATTTAGTACAGAAAAATTACTGGTTTTTATCCTCTCAGGATTTGTTCATATATTTTATTGATAAATCTCAACCCATACCAACCGAACATATAGGTAAAAAGCCTGTAATGTTAACATTTGATGATGGCTATTTAGGAGTACATAAAAATGGAATACCAATACTTAAAAGGATGGAAGAAAAATATGGAGAGAAAGTAAAGTTTGTTTTATTTATTAATCCAAAAACTTTGGGAGTTGATAATGGTAAAGATTTACCACATCTAAGTTGTCAAGACTTAAGAGAAGGATACAAAGCAGAATTTTATGATATTCAATCCCACGGTTTTACTCATCAAGATTTAACTAAAATTAGCTCTAAAGAATTAGATGTGGAACTGTATTTTGCCAAGCAGGGATTGAGAAGTTGTACGAATGATTTGGATAGGAATAAAATTGTAGCAGCTCATATTGCCTACCCCTATGGTGCAATTAGTAAAAAGGTGGAGAATAAATTACCTAAGTATCATCTCACTGGCTTTATTTATGATGATAATTTTCTCAAAATTAATTATCTGAAAAATAAGTTTCGTCTTTCTCGAATTACAGTTAGTAGTAGCACATCTCCTTACAAATTAATCAGATTAGCAAGTCAAGCTTCTACACTGAAAAAAATTAGTAAGTCGAAAAAGATTTAGGATTTATAGCGGTTTTGACAAAGGTAGACTATAAAACTTCTACCTTATATTTCTTTTGCCTTCTTTTAAGCCTAAATCTCTGTATTCTATGTTAATGAAAACTGCTATAGCAATCCTATTTTATTCGTGGTAAAAATCCTACTGCTTTTTAGGGAGTAGGGAACGCTTCACTGGGAAAAGGTAAGAGTTTCAGGTTTTTTATTTACTTTTTGATTACCCGCAACCTATTGAGGATTTCGATATAAGATTTTGCTTTTTTTAATAAAGTTGATGGGTAATGAGAAATTTGTTGTTCCTGTCTCTATAGAACCCTTGAGTGTATCTTTCCAAAGGATTCAAGGATAGCGAGAAATAAACTAGGGGAAAAAGTTCATTAATGGATAATGGATAATGGATAATTGATAATTACCTCTGGTTAAAACCGTTACGGAATTGAAGAGCAGGAAATATTATTTCTTTTTTTACCTTGAAAAGGGGAGGCTTTAAACCTGAATTATTTAATCATTAATATTAATATTAATGATTAATAATTTGGTAAAAAAATCCCCGATAGGAAACAGAAAAATTAAGGTATAAGAGACTGTTTGTAAAACAAGTATTAAGAGAGCTGAGAGTGACTAAAATCTAAAATAGGTAAGACTTCAAAAGCTTAAAATCTGTTAAATGCCAGAGATGTAAAGGTACAGATATTCCCTATATTTTTAAGTTACAAATAGTTGTCTTAATTTCTTATTGCCTGTTCCCAGTTAAGTGTTCCCAGTTAAGTGTTCCCTTTTTATATTTCCTGATACATTCAATCTCTAAAGGATTATATTTGAAGAGAAAAAAAAGAGGTAATTCTTAATTCCTAATTCTTAATTCCTAATTCTTAATTCTCTAATCCCTCTTAGATGCCTATATACATCCAAAATGGGTTTTATAATTATCAAATATTGATAATCCCCTTTTATGCTTACTCCTAAATAAGGTTGCTGATTAATTTTCAAAGAACTGACAGATAAAATATTGACTCTTTTTAGGTTAAAAAAAGTGCGCCTGTTTCAGTTGAAAATTATCGAAAAGTTTGTATTTTGCGTAAATAAAGGTGGAAAAATATCTCTTATAATTCTTTATTCTACTTTCCCCTATAATCCCTATTTTATTAGTGGCAAAAATCTTACTCCTTTTTAGAGAACAGGAAACAGGGAACAGGAGGGAGTTTTAAATTTTTTATTGACTTTTTAATTTGTCACAATCTATGGGCGAATAATCAACTCTTAATTGTTAATTATTAATTCAAAAATTAAGGTAAAAAGCCTCCACCCTTTGTAATTAATAATTAATAATGAATAATTTAAAAAGCGTACATCTACCCAGAAACTCTCTGATTAATTATAAATGGGACTACGAGTGATAATTATTAATTATTAATTGTTTGACTGCGGAATGCTTCCCTACGAGATGCTACGCAAACGCAAACTGCAGCTCGTAACATGAAGATTGTTAATTATTCATAAGGGGTAATTAGGGGTTGCTGAAAAAAGTAAAGTGTAGGTAGGGTGGGAAGTGCGGGAAGTGCGGGGAGACAGAGAACATCAGAGAAATAATTGTTCCTGGATTTTTCTACCCTTGGTCTGCTTAAAATCCTCACTTCTTAGTAATTTTAGCAGGAATTGTTGCACTTTTTCTGGATTAAAAAAGACTATAACCTTTATAGATAAAGACTTTTATATTTAATCAGCCAGCCCTAATTATTGATTGTTAATTGTTAATTGTTAATTGTTAATTGTTAATTGTTAATTGCTGAATATATATAGTTATTGGAGTAGAGAGTGTGGAAAGGGTAGGGAAATAGATAGAGAAAGTAGGAGAGATAATTTTCCTTTTATCTCTCTATTCTTGTCTACTAAGTATCCTAACTTTTTGATAACTCAAGCTGAATAAAGTTGCATTTTTTTTCGCTCCCAAAACCTAAAACTTTTAGTTGTGAGTGCTTTTATCTTTAATCAGCCAACCCTAATTAATTTTGTATAATCACTTAGTATTTTTTTCATAAAAAGATGTAAGTTTTGACTAATATTAAATATTCATTCAAACAAACTTTTTTGAGGTTTTCAGACTAATTTATACAAAGACAAAATTATTTCTTTAAGACAAAATTTCCGGCAATCCTACCTTCCTCAATTCTACAAACTTGCCCTGAAAATCTACAGCCTGATTATCAGCTACTCTCCTCGCTTCTGCCAAATCTTTAATAATTTCTGCCCGCTCCATTTTGTCAGAAATTCCACCTAATATATAAATAAACAATCTCATCGCTAAATCTCTACCAGCTACCGACATTCTCTTCCGATTAAAATCATATAAAACCCCATACCAAATTGAGTCAGGAAATTCTATTCCACTTAAACCACCATCCAAATCATACTTATTTAATTTGTTAAAAACCTCCTGTAAAGAAAAGCCTTTTTTATATCTTAAAATTCCTATAGCTTCAGCAAAAGCAATTTGTCCGACAGGGCGAAATAAAACATGACCTTCTCCCGGTTTTGTCTCAAAACTAAATCTTCTTAATTCTGGAGTTTCTGAACCATTTTCTAATCTAGAATAACTAGGTAAATTAGCTAAATAATCCCAAAATGCCATAAATTCTTCCACCCCTTTTTCTAATTCTTCTTCTTCAGGACGCATGGGAATTAAACCTCTATCTGAAGGTTTCCAATAGGGATAACGAGGTTTTAAATATCTTTCAGACATTTCTTGTAATGCTTGGAGAGTTGTTAAAACAGTAGACTTAGCTGCCACAGTTGCACTATCCCAATTTATCCTTGGATTTCTATCATCTTTATCCTTTAAAATAGGATGATAAATTGCTATTTTTCTCGCCACAATAGCAAATCCATCATCCTCATTTAATAATGCTAATTGCCCTTTACTTAATTTGACTGCTGTCAGATTTACATGAGCAAAAACTGATCTAACTCTCCGTCGCGCTTGTTCTCTTGTTTCCCCTTTTACTACTGCTGGAATAAATTCTATGCCTATTTGTTCGTAAGCTAATTTTTGGATTTCTGGTAATTCAATGTGATGAATTTTGGTTAAATCATCAATAGTAATTGCTGCACCTACTGGTTTCTTTTGTTTGTTATATCTGGGTAATCTGCCAGTTTTTATTAATTCCATTAATCCTTGGATTCCCATCAGTCGATGTTGACCGTCTAAGGCAAAGACTGCTACTTCTAAACGTAGGTCTAATAATCCTACTTTTCCTTCTGAATCTAATGGTAAAAAATCAGTAGCTGATTTATTTGCTTCTCCATTTTTATTCCATTCTTCTGCTTTGGGATTATCTACCCAACTGGGGCTAATTACTACTAATACTGCGGGAAATTTATGTGCTTTTCTGGTTGCTAAATATAGGGTTAATGGAGCTTGACGAGACCAGTCTAAAGGTCGTTGTTGAATTTCGTCTATTGTTTCTGAATCCCGAATTATATTGTCGGTTTCTATGTCAAATTTTTGCCGAAATAATGGTAGTTGAGAGGCAAAACGTACACGACTATCTAACCATTCTAATGTGACGGAGCCTATATAAGCTTCTGTATTTCCCATCATGGTTTTTTGTACTAATAATCTGTCGTCTTTCCCTATATGTTTGTCTAATAGGATGGCGATCGCTTCTCTTTCTCGATTATCGTTTTCTAAAATTTCTTTTGCTATTTCTGATGTGGGTTTATTGATTTTTTTCATGGCTGATTCTGGTAAATATTTTTAACAATTTTTGAAAATCACTATATATATAAATTTTTGTTGCTAAACGTTTTTAAAAACTATTTAGTTGGTATTATAGTTAATTGTAGGTTATTTTATTATCATATACTACTTATTATGTCAAGACTAACCAATGGCACATGAGAGAGAAATATTAATGTCTTTTTTTCACCTTAAAATAACGGTACTTTGAGATTTTTAACACGGAAAAATGCTTGGAACTTAGTATTAGCAGGGTAAATACTTTAATTAACTCAAAATATATGCAATAAAAAACATTACTTTATCAGGTTTTGACTTTTATTTTTCACCTATTTTTTCCTAAACTCCCGATAATAGGTATTCAGTTATTAGCAGTAATTTTTCAGAGAGCAATGAATAATTTATTAGTATTTTTCCTAAAACATAATACTTAATAGATTTGAATATTAGCTATTTAAGCTGAGGACTATATTCTTCCTGAAAATAGAAATAGCATCTATAAAAATCCTATTTCATATCTAATATTTTAGTGATATTTAAGAAGCAGGATATGTAAGCATTCTGCATCGTCAGCGGTCAGCAATCAGCTAATAGCTTCATTTTTAGTTTATCACTAGAGCTAGTCGCTATTGTGCTTCCATTCTCTGGTTAAAAATATAGTAGTATAGTAGAAATTAAGCCAATGTTTGCTTTATTGATTAAAAAGCTGTTAACGAAGTTCCTCCGTAGGAGGCTAGCTGTTAGCTAATAGCTGAATTATTACCAGGATATTAAAGGTTTTTCTATAAAATAAACTGTTATGAAAATTTTCACAACCAATTTAGCATAGCTATAATAAATAATTTATTTCTCTATTAAAAAAAGAGGGATAACAAACTTATGTACTTGGTAGATATCCAATATTAGACTGCTAGGTATTACTGAGAAACTAATCAAGTTAATTTTGTAATTGTAAAAAGGAGGATTCAGAATAGTTATAGTCAATTTAGTTTTGCTAGTTATTTGAGATTTAATCTAGCATATATGTTTAGTTAATCTGCTAATTTATGACAAATAAATACCAAAGCATTCAGCTATTAGGGTTTCCCTTCCCGAATGCTGCTCCAACAGCAATTAGCTTTTTTTTGTTAACGCATTAAACACATTTACTATGGATAGTTAAGTTTTTGATATCTACTTTAAACTTTACTAAAGCAAGGATTTCAGTGTTTCAATATTGCCATCTAACTTCCTGTATATCTGAAGCTAATGGCTATTAACCTAGTTCATCCTTTTGCGCAGCACTCCCCAGGAAATGCTGACATAAATACTGAAAATATAGATGTTTTTCCTAGTGCTATAAATGAGTAAAAATCAAGAATTAAACAGGGGGAAAAATTTAGCATACTACTGTCAACGTTTTAGCGAACTTAAGGCAAGTCAAAAGCTTGGTTCTAAAGCCGAATATAAACCAATCTTAATTTTATCTGTCATTGATTTAATTACACAAGGTTTAATCAATAATAACCAGATTAATGTATCTAAGGAATTAATTAGTACCTTCAATAAAAATTGGGATATTTTATCTTCTGGTATTTATAAAGGTAAAAATCGTTTATACCTTCCTTTTCATTTTCTAGAAAGCGAAGGATTTTGGCATATAGAATATAAAAATAATTCTTTAAAGCGAGTTCCAAGTTCCATCAAAAAATTGAAAGAGGAAGTTGAGTATGCCAGTTTAGACCCAGAACTTTTTGAACTACTGCAAGACCAAAATTCTAGAAAAGAATTAATAGACATACTCATTGCAACTTGGTTTTCCAATAATCAAAAAGATATTAAAGAACTTATCGCAATAAATGAAAAATTCCAACAAGATGATGATCGGGAAGAAAGTTCAATTAATTTATTAAACCCACAGCAAAGACAACCTAAATCATATATCAGAAAATCTCTACTAAGAGATGCTTTTTTTCGTAAAGCAGTTGTACATAGCTATGACTATAAATGTGCTTTTTGTAGAATGAAAGTTACCATGTCAATTCAGCAAAACATTGTAGACGGAGCGCATATCAAACCATTTGCCAAATTTTACGATAATAGAATAAATAACGGCATATCACTCTGTAAAAATCATCATTGGGCATTCGATAAAGGTTTATTTACTATCTCTGATGATTATGATTATAGAATTATCCTTTCCAATAACTTTCAAGAAGAATCACCAAATTCTAAACCCATGAAAGAATTTAATGATAATCAGCTTTGGTTGCCTAGTGAAAACAAATATTTTCCTAGAATAGAAGCCTTGCAATGGCATCGTCAAAACGTATTTATATCATAATCATAGAAAATTAATTTAACTAAATTTGAGGATATTTATCAAGATGAAAGGTATACAAAAATCTTTATTTCCAGAACGTACAACTGCTGAACTAATCAAAGATATAGAAAAGCTAACTCAAGAAATTAAAGAACTATATTGTCTCGATCAAATTCCTTGGGTTGTTGGATATTCTGGAGGAAAAGATAGTACCGCAGTTTTGCAACTTATCTGGAATGCAATTGCTGCTTTACCAGTAGAAAAAAGAACTAAGAAAATCTATGTAATTACAACTGATACACGAGTAGAAAATCCTTATGTTTCTGCTTGGGTTAAGCAATCTCTAAAAAACATTGAAATAACTGCCCAAAAGCAGAAAATGCCAATAGAACCTCATCTTCTACAACCAGATTTTCAAGAAACATATTGGGTAGGTTTAATTGGCAAAGGTTATCCTGCACCTCGCCTCAAATTTCGATGGTGTACTGGACGTTTAAAAATTGAACCATCTAATCTTTTTATTCGTAATACTGTACGAACTAATGGAGAAGTTATCCTAGTTTTAGGTATTCGTAAAGCTGAAAGTCTTAATCGTGCTAGAACAATGAAAAGACTAGAAGAAAAACGAGTTCGGGAACGGCTTAGTCCTAATGCTAATTTACTTAATTCTTTAGTTTATTCTCCTATTGAAGACTGGCGAACTGATGAAGTTTGGCTGTATTTAATGCAATGGGAAAATCCTTGGGGAAATAGTAATAAAGATTTACTAGCAATGTATCGAGGTGCAACGGAAGATAATGAATGTCCGCTAGTAGTTGATACCTCTACTCCTAGTTGTGGAAGTTCTCGTTTTGGATGTTGGGTTTGCACCTTAGTAGATAGTGATAAATCTATGTCAGCAATGATTCAAAATGATGAAGAAAAAGAATGGTTACAACCATTAGTAGACTTGCGTAAAGAACTAGATATTTTTGACAGAGATAAAAGAGATTTTCGGAGAATTTGGGGAACAGTTCAACTGTTTGAACGGAAAATAGATGGTGAAGTTTCTGTGGAACCAATACCCGGTCCTTACAAAAAAGAATGGCGAGATACTTTGCTGAGAAAACTGTTAGAAGCTCAAACAAAAATTCGTGAAACTGCTCCAGAAAATATGCGAGATATTAGTCTCATTTCTTTAGAAGAACTTAGCGAAATTAGACGCATTTGGTTAGAGGAAAAACACGAGTTTGATGATAGTTTGCCTCGTATATATAAGGAAGCAACAGGAGAAGAATTTCAAGACTGTCGTCCTGGCGCCGGAATGAGTATTTTAGGTAGTGATGAATGGTCAGTATTAGAAGAAATATGTGATGAGGATGAAATGCACTTTGAACTAATGGCAAAACTATTAGATACAGAACGACAATATTATATTAAGTCTCACAGATATAAAATTTATGAAAGTCTGGAAAAATGTTTTGAAACAAGTTCTCGTTCCAAGGAGGAAGCTATTCAAAACGCTCATAATAAAAGAGATTTAAAAGAAGCTGTCGATCGAGGAAAAGTCTCAGAAAAAATTAAACAATTAAGTTGGGGAAGTATGAAATTTTCTAGTCAAAGTTCGGGAGATAATGGATAATTGATAATTGATAATTGATAATGAATAATTGATAGTAGTATACCCATCGTGAGCAAGATGCTCACACTACAATATTTTCATCATTAATAACTAGAAACTGATGAAAACTTCTCTGGAAACTTCCTCTCTGTTCAACCTCTATTTTCCCTATCTCAGTCACAGACAAAAATTATATTTGTCCGACTTAATCTTTTACGGGAAAAATTCAACAATAACGAGAAACTGATGAAAATTTATCTGGGAAACTCATCCCTAGAAAACCTCTATTTTCCCTATCTCAGTCACAGACAAAAATTCTATTTGTCCGACTTAATCTTTTCTGGGAAAAATTCAACAATGACTAGGAACTGATGAAAATTTATCTGGGAAACTCATCCCTAGAAAACCTCTCTTTTTCCCTTCTCAGTCACAGACAAAAATTCTATTTGTCCGACTTAATCTTTTCTGGGAAAAATTCAACAATAACGAGAAACTGATGAAACTTTCTCTGGCAAATTTATCGTTATTTCCTAGTGAAAAAATGTAAATCCTCAAGAATCAAAAAAATCAAGTTAATTATCTTACTAGCTTTTCCCCTACCCCCTATTCCCTATTCCCTATTCCCTATTCCCTATTCCCTATTCCCTACTCCCTATTCCCTAAAAAATGATATTCCTAGAACTTGTCTTACAAAACTTCGGACCTTACTCCGGCAAACAAATAATAAATCTTCGCCCTAAAATAACTAACCAACCTCATCCCATCATATTATTTGGAGGTATGAATGGAGGAGGAAAAACTACTCTTTTAGATGCCATTCGTCTCGCACTTTACGGTCATCGCGCCCAATGTTCAACTAGGGGAAATTTAACTTATAGTGACTTTCTTTCTCAATGCGTAAATCGCAATACTCCTCCCACAGAAAAAACTCGTATTGAGTTAGCTTTTGAACATATTCAAGATGACCAACTTGTAGAATATCGCATTGTTCGTACTTGGGAAAAACATCCGAAAGAAGGCAAAGATACTTTAGGAATTCTTGATGGTGAATGGCCTGATTCTTATCTGGCAAATTCCTGGGATGAATATATAGAAAATCTCTTACCTTTAGGAATTTCTAATCTATTTTTATTTGATGGGGAACAGGTAAAAGAATTAGCAGAATTAGAAACACCTCCCCCTTTAGTTGTTGATGCAATTCAGTCATTATTAGGATTAGAATTAGCAGAAAGATTGGCAGCGGATTTAGATATTTTGGTAACTCGAAAAAGGAAACAATTTGCTAAAACTAAAGAAATAGCAAATTTAGAGGAAATGGAACAAAAACTCCAGCAGCAAAAAACTGATTTGGAAGTTGCTGAAGAAAAATTAGCATATTTGGAAAAGCAATTAAAGAAAGCTCAACAAAAACAGCAAAAAGCTATGAGAAAGTTTGTCTCGGAAGGAGGAAAAATTGCTGCGGAAAGAAGTCAGTTAGAACAAGAGTTTAAAGATGTAGAATTAGAGATGGATAATGCTCGTGAAGAAATGCTTGAACTTGCTGCAGGTGCTTTACCTTTGGCTTTAATTTCTCCTCTTTTGGAGCAAGCAAGTTCTCAAGCTAATCTGGAGATTTTGCGCTATGAATCAGAAATTGCTTTGGATGCTTTTCAAGAAAGGGATAAACGTTTAGTTGATTATCTGAAAAAGTTATCTATTCCTACCAATAAAATTAGTAAAATTCAAGAGTTTCTCAAAGAAGAAAATCTAGGACTTGAGGAGGATATTGATAAAGCTAATAAACCTTGGTTATTTGCTGATGAAGTAACATTTACTTTACTAGAAAATTTATTACAATATGAAATTAAAAATTCTCTGGAAAATGCTCATAAAAGTTTAGCTTCTCTCCAAGATTTAGAATTAGAAATAAATGTTTTAGAAAAACAGTTAGCAAGTTCAGCATCTCCCGAAGCTTATCAACTTTTAGAAACTGCTTTACAGGAATCACAAACTGAATTAGCTAAAGTACAAGTTGCTTGTGAAAATGCTCAACTTGATTGTAAAAAATTAGATAATGCTATTAATCAAACTAAAAATGAATTGCTGAATTATACTGATGAAACTATAGAACATCAAAATATTCAACATATTATTGAATCTTCTGCAAAAGTTAAGCATACTTTGCAGTTATTCAAGCAAAAACTTACTCTGAAAAAGCTGAATAAATTAGAAATAGAAGTTACTGAATGTTTTCGCTATCTTTTGCATAAATCAGACTTAGTTCATCGCGTGGCGATTGATACTCATAATTTTGCTATTTCTCTTTATGATAATCAAGCACAACCTGTTCCTAAAAATCGTATTTCTGCTGGAGAAAAACAACTTTTAGCAATTTCTTTTTTATGGGGTTTAGCAAGAGTTTCCGGTAGAAATTTACCTGTAGCTATAGATACCCCTTTAGGTAGGTTAGATTCTTCTCATCGTCAAAATTTAATTGAACGTTATTTTCCTGCTGCTAGTCAGCAAGTAATTCTCTTGTCTACTGATACTGAAATAGGTAAATCAGAAGTAGAAAAACTTCGGAACTTAGAAGCGATCGCTCACGAATATTTACTTAAATATAACGCTCAAAAAAATCAAACTAAGTTGGAAAGTGGGTACTTTTGGTAAACAGAATTTTTTCTCTCTCTTTTCAATTGAAGTTACTTAGGTAGAGGTAGAGATAGAAAATTGAACCCATCTCATTAATCTAATCTTTTCATCCCTGATAGT
Organism: Trichodesmium sp.; assembly: GCA_051439685.1. Lineage (GTDB taxonomy): Bacteria > Cyanobacteriota > Cyanobacteriia > Cyanobacteriales > Microcoleaceae > Trichodesmium. The sequence continues at coordinate 11,261 of JBFRWR010000787.1, read as the reverse complement.
AAAAAAAAGTGAAGATGCAACCCTGTTTAGCTTTATAATCATTTATTTTCGAGCAAACTATAGGTTTGAATCAAATTATTTAAAACCCTATAGCTTCAGATTAGATTAGTTGATATTATCAAGATTCTGAAAAACTTTAATCACCTAATCATCTATTAAGCTTCAATCAATTAATTCAATTAGAGGCCAGAGTAATTTCTAACTCCTAAAATATTAAAAGATAAGTAAGTAATTAGACTAATCATCTTTATGGCCAAAAACCATTTGGACTACCATTTGTTGTCCCCCCTCTTCGTGATAGCGATCGGCCCAATGTCTGATAATTTCATCTAACTCTTCTTTCGCTTGCTCAAAACGATCTGGAGAAATATCAAACTCCTCCAAAATGCGCATGACATTTGTGCTTTTCTGTTCAGCCCAATCTTTCATCAGGCGAAAATACCGAGCCGTATCCTCCACCATAATAAAAGTACGTTCTTCCTGATCTTCTGGAGAATAAGAAGAACGAACAAGGGCGTAAAAAGGCATTCCCCAGTGAGAATCTATCTTACTCACAGTCCCAGAATAAATTAAACGTCGTTTAATATGTTCTGCTAAAGCTTCACTGAGAGGCATCCGACGTTCAGGTGGCAAATCTTCCTGAGAACGCCTATGTAAGAACTCAATTAATTCCATAAACTGAAAAGAATTAATCAATCTAGCATCAGGCATATTTGAGGGAAGTTTAGTTTCAATATGTCGTCTCTCCTCAGCAGTAAGATTGCCACTAGGAAGTCGAGACTTGCCAGGAGTCCAAGGATATTGTTGTAGCCACACATAAGGAAACTGAATCAAATAGCGAGGTTCTTGAGAACCCAGCATTTTTAATAATTTGCCTTTTGTCAGTGCTTCTTCGACTTCCTGAACGATGACCTTCACTCGCTTCGGCTCAATATGATGTAGATGTCCTGTCATGCGTAAATTTTGACCCTGTTCAATATAGGTCATATAAATCGCACATTTAGCAGCAGTTGCCGCAGCATCTAAAAAAGCTCCATGACGATGCCCACTCGTCCTCATCGCACTGAACGCTAGGTATAGCATGATCTGATCCATAGCACTAGGACTAAGGCTATTAATCAAATCGGTATCGCTTTTCATTAGAATCACCACAATAAAAAAACTAAAGAGGAATCATATTATCCTCCGTTAACAATATAAAAATATGCTGACTATGATAATATTTCAATGGCATAAAGCCAGTCAGCTATGACTGTTACACTAAACAATATACTTGTTTGAGAATTTTTAGCATTTAGTGTAACAACAGGGACACAAACAAAGTGTACAAATCGTTTTTGGTCTTAATAGATTTTTGGACTCTGTGTATTGTTGACTGACAAAGGTAATTAATACTACTTTAACATAAACATACTAAAGTACCATTGACCCAACTTTTCAGACTAGGGTCAATGGTTACTATCATATTGAAATATTGACAAGTAATAATTTGATTTTCCAAAAATGTTCATTTATCTATGAACATATACTAAATATTGTAAATCTGAAAGGTCAAATAACTTTGAGATATTTGTAACTTAGCAGTGGAATTGAAAAATTTGGGATATAAGTTTAGCGTCCACTACCACGATGACAACGAAACTTCTTTTCTTCTGATTCAGAAGTACAGATTGTGTTAACAAAAGCTCGAATGCCTCGTTTTCTTTTTGGAGAATCATTTTTCACTCTAGTTTTACCACTCCCATGTCTGTAAAATGTTGAACTATATTCAATTTCATTTCCCATGGTTAGAGCTTCGGTACTAGGAGTATTACCAAGTAATAAGAAAAACGAGAAAATAATCGCTGTATAATTTTGCATAGGTTTTGTCCGTTTTAGAGTATCTATTCTCTGATACGGAGTTTGAGGATAAAATCAGGATAGTTAGCAAATTATTTATTTAGTTAAATTTGTTTCCATATTATTAATACTGATAATTCAACCTCAGTTTTTGGGACTTAGGTCATCTAAAATATGGAGAAAAGGGTGTGATTGACAAATAAATTAAAAAGGGTTTAATCGAGAACTAGATTTCATGCTGAGACTCAAACAAACCTACAGATTCTTAGATGAGAAAGGAAAACTGAAACTGCATCTTTCCTAAATAATCCGATGTTTTAACCATCATTAATAAATAATAGATAGCAAATACTCAGAGGTGGAATGGCCGAAGATATTACTTTTCCCTAAAAAAAATTAGTTAGACAATCCAAGATTTATTAACTACTTATTTACTGATTGAGGTAAGATTGAAGGTTAGTAAAAACTCACAAAAATTAAGTTCAAATGGAAAAAGGATGTATTCTCTGGTTTACAGGGCTAAGTGGCGCAGGCAAAACAACTATTAGTAAGGTTGTAGCAGAAAAATTAAAAGAAAGAGGTCGTAAAGTAGAGATATTAGATGGAGATATAGTTAGAGAAAACTTATCCAAAGGTTTGACTTTTAGTAAAGAAGACCGAGATATAAATGTCCGACGAATTGGATTTGTTGCTCATCTATTAAGTAGGAATGGAGTAATAGCAATAACCGCAGCAATTAGTCCTTACAAAGGAATCCGAAATGAAATTAGAGAAATGGATGAAAACTTTGTAGAAGTTTATATAAATGCACCTTTAGAAGTATGTGAAAAACGTGATGTTAAAGGGTTATATGCAAAAGCAAGGGCAGGAGAAATTAAACAATTTACTGGTATTAGCGATCCTTATGAACCACCAGAAAACCCAGAAATTACTTGCTACACAGATAAAGAAACATTAGACGAAAGTGTAGCTCATATAATTAGTAGTCTAGAAAAATCAGGTTATTTAGCTTAAATAAAAATAGCAAGGGAGTGAGCAATGAAATTGCATGAATTAATAAACAAAGAAGATATCTTCAGGCAGAAATTATCTTTATTCAAAGTATTAAGTTATGGAACAATAGGGATATTCTCTTCTTACTGGGGAGTCTCATATTCTGCACAAGCTCAATCCCTTTCTCCTCAAGATCAACAAAGATCAGAAACTTCTAACTTACCAAAACTGAGAGAAATTTGGCCGGAGAAGATAGAACAAAAAATTCCTCCATCAGAACCACTATCTATTCCTGAATCAGAAATACTTTTACCTAACTCTAGTGGATATATATTGGGCGTAGGAGATAGTGTTCAAATAGACATTTTTAACGTACCAGAATATAGTGGAAAAAATGGTCAGCATCAAATACAAATTGATGGAACTCTTAATCTCCCACTAATCGGTAATGTCTTTGTAGAAGGAATAACTATTAATGAAGCAAAAGAATTAATTGAAGAAAAATACGGCGAATATCTACAAATACCTATAGTTAATCTTAACTTATTAGCAGCACGTCAATTAAAAATAGCGATCGCCGGAGAAGTCCAGCGTCCGGGTTCCTATACTATTTCTCCCATAGTAAATCAAGGAAACAATACTCAAACTGGGACTCAACTACCTACAGTGACTAAAGCGTTACAAGTTGCAGGTGGAGTAACAACTTCCGCAGATATTAGACAAATCAAAATTCGTCGCCGTCAACTCAATGGGCCGGAAAAAGTTATTAATATAAATCTATGGGAACTTTTGCAGAGCGGGAATTTAGTCCAAGATATTACTCTTCGAGATGGGGATACTTTATTTATCCCTAGTATTACAGAAGTTAATCCAGTAGAGTCAACTCAACTAGCAAGTGCTAACTTTGCTGGTACTAATACAAATCCTCTCAACATCGCAGTGGTTGGAGAAGTAGAACGGCCAGGTCCATATATATTAGCAACAGATATCAACCAAAGTCAACTCTCAGCTAATGAAGAGAACTTAGACTCGACTGAAGTAGATGACAAAATTGCACCCAAAAGTAAGAATTTGCACACTGTTACTAAAGCCATTAAGTTAGCAGGTGGTATTACCTCAGCAGCAGATATTAGAAAAATTACGGTGCGCCGACTAACTCGCGCTGGTACAGAGCAAATAATTAAAGTAAATTTGTGGCAACTTCTGCAAAGTGGAGATTTAAGCCAAGATGTAGTTTTACAATCAGGAGATACAATTAATGTACCAGTAGCAGATGAAGTTAATTTAGATGAATTAGCTGAAGTTACTGCTTCAAGTTTTTCTCCTGGTAATCTTAAAGTTAATGTTATTGGGGAAGTAATTAATCCTGGAACAATTTCTATTGCTCCTAATAGTACACTTAACCAAGCTTTATTAGCGACCGGAGGTTTTAATCCGGCTAGAGCTGAAACAGATGAAATAGAATTGATTAGACTTAATCCTAATGGTACAGTTACTCGGCGAAAGGTAGAAGTAGATTTTTCGGCCAAAGTTAATGAAGAAACTAATCCGACTTTACTTAATAATGATGTAATTGTAGTTGGCCGTTCTGGTAGGGCAACTTTTACTGATAATGTAGGAGGTGTTTTAGCTCCTTTTCGTCCTATTAATAGAATTTTAGGAATATTTTTCGTTATTTTTGCTTAATTAGGGAATTGGGATTAGGGAATTGGGAGTAGGAAGTCGGGGCGTAGGGGAGTAGGAAGTCGGGGAGTCGGGGAAGTCGGGGAGTAGGGGAGTAGGAGGACAGCTTGTCACAGCCTCCTTGTTTCTCTGTTTCCTCGTCGGGGAGTGGGGGAGTAATTTTTTTGCATTTGTCTACCTAAAATGCTAACTTTTTCGTGACTTGGTGAATTCCTAAGTTCATTCACCTTAGCGATCGCCTCTACCTACTCAAAAATCTAGCATAGCAAAGTTTTTGAAACAGGTATTTAAAGGCAAGCTTGTTTTATTCAATAATTACTATTATATATAAATAGTCAGGTATAGAATTTTTTCTCCTTGCTTGTCTACTAGACTACTCCCTATTCCCTAATTTTATGGATATGCAGCCCAAAAAAACTTCTCAGTTATCCTTATAAATAATCGCGCTCAACTGGTAGATTCTTCCTGTACGAGCGATTCGCGAATCGTCCCTACTCTCTACTCCCTATTCCCTATTCCCTAATTTTATGGATATGCAGCCCAAAAAAACTTCTCAGTTATCCTTATATAATAATCGCAGTAAACTGGTAGACTCTTCCCCACTCCCTACTCCCTATTCCCATACGGGCGATTCGCGAATCGCCCCTACTAAACCTAATATATATGAAGCAGAGTTTAACAATTTAGAAGAAAAAATATCTCAAAAAGAAAATAAGATTTGGAAATTATTATGTCATCGTTTTTTCCTGATATTTAGCGTGACAACTGCAACAACAACTGGAGCATATTTCTGGAGTTTAAATCAAATTAATGTATATCAGGGAGGATTTAAAATATTAGTTGAATCAGTTATAAATCCAAATTTAACTAATAATCAATTAAGCACAGAGCAAAAAATATTAGATACAAATTCTGGAGAAAATTGGGAACAACAGGCAGCAGAAATTATTTATGGTAGAAGGAAAGATGGTATAGTTTCATTTCCCAATCAAAATATTCAACAAAATCAACAATCAGATAACTATGGCTTAGATTATAAATCGCAAATTCAAGTGCTAAAAAGTCCGCAAATTATGCAGCCAATAATTGCAGATATTCAAAAAGAATATCCAGAAATAAATTATAATTCTTTATTTGGTAAGTCGGAAAATAAAATTTTTGGCAGGGAAAAACTGCAAATTCAAAGATTGGATGACACAAAGATTATACAGGTTAATTATCAAGACTCAGATCCAAAAAAAATTAAATTTATATTAGATAAAGTCGCAGCAGCTTATACTAACTATGGTCAAAATGACCTTAAAAATCAGAGTGATGAAAGGTTGTATTTTGTCGAACAACAGATTCCTAAATATCAAGAAAAAGTCAAAAAACTCCGAGAAGAATTACAGAAATTGCAACAAGAATATCTATTCATAAATCCAGAAGTTAAAAGTCAGGAAATAGCAGCAGAAAGAAATCAAATTCAATCTCAAAAACTAGAAAATAAAATATTGCTTGACCAACAGCGATCGCTTCATGCTATGTTGCAAAGTCAGCTAGGAATTAATCCAGAGGAAGCTTTGATTGCTTCAGCTTTAAGTCAAGCACCAAGATATCAATCATTATTAAATCAGTTACAAGAAGTAGAAACAACGATTGCTTTAGAGTCAGCTCGGTTTACAGAAAAAGCACCTCAAATGCAAGCTTTATATAAACAGCGAGAAAAATTACTGCCTTTATTAAATCAAGAGGCAGAAAAAGTTATTGGCAGAGATATAGAAGAAGTAAGTAAAAATGCTTTGGCTTTTCAAGACTCTGTTCGGCTGGAATTAATTCACAAAATGATATTAGCTGCAAATCAAATAGAGGTGATGGAAGTGCGGGGTAAAGTATTGGATGAAGCTGAAGCTAAGTTAAATCAATATGCGGAAAAAATGCCAGAAGTAACTAGGCGTTACACAGAAATTCAGCAAGAATTAGAAATATCAAATCAAACGATTAAAGACCTTTTAGAAAAACAAAAAATATTACAAATAGAAGTAGCTGAAACAAAATTACCTTGGGAATTAATTGCACCACCAGAATTACTAAAAAATTATAATAGTGAATTACTAAAAGTCTCTCCAAATATGTTACTAAATCTTATTTTGGGAGGAGTGACAGGATTAGTATTTGGAATATTATTAGCTCAGTTGGGAGAAAGATTTAAGCAAGATGTTTTTGAGACACCAAAAGATGTCAAAAAATCTATTGGTTTGCCTTTATTGGGAGTCATTCCTGTACATGAACAAAAAATGTGGATGAATGACGAATTGAAAGAACAGAAAAGTTCATCTTTGGTTTTATATCCCTCAGCTTTTCAAGAAGCTTTTCGCACTTTAAATGCTAATATTCGTCTCCTAAATATCGAAAATCCAATTAATTCTTTCGTAATTAGTTCTGCTTTGCCAGGAGATGGTAAATCTACAGTAGCTGCTCATTTGGCCCGTGCTGCTGCTGCTATGGGTCAAAAGGTATTATTAATAGATGCTGATTTACGTTGTCCACAAATTCACAATATGATGGAATTATCAAATCAGTATGGTTTAAGTAGCATCATTACTGACAATATGGCCATAGAAGATGTGATACAGCGATCGCTTGTGGATGAAAATCTATTTGTCTTAACTTCTGGCCCTATTCCTCCAGACCCTACGAGAATTTTGTCCTCAACAAAAATGCAGGAATTAATTCAAGATGCAGCTACAACTTTTGATGTGGTTATTTGTGATACTGCTCCATTATTAGGTAGAGCTGATGCTAATTTATTGGCAGCTTGTACTAATGGATTAATGTTAGTGGTGGGATTAGGCAAAACTGAGCGAGAAGCTTTAAGTTTGGCTTTAGATGATTTGAGTATTGCAGGTGTGCCAATGTTAGGTATAGTCGGTAATGGCGATCGGGTTGATTCTTATTATCAGCGATATTATGACTATGATTATGTAGGGAGTAGGGAGTAGGGAGTAGGGAGTAGGGAGTGGGGAGTGTGAGTCGGAGGGTAAAAATTTTTCCTTTTATTGCGTGGAGAGTAATAGTCAATTTCATTTGCTGAAGCTCCTGGAGTTGGAGGGTAGAATTTTCCTCTTCTATTACTTATGGAGAAATAGTCAATTTCATTTGCTGAAGCTCCTGGAGGTGGAGGGTAGAATTTTTCTCTTTTATTGCGGATATAGGAAATACAACGAAAATATGGAAAAATTCCAATACACCTGATCTCCTCCGCTTCCTTACTCCTGAAAATTTAAAATGATTGTAAAAGATAGTTAAGAATTAATTGGTTTGGCTAGCCTCAACAACTATGATGGAGTAGAAACCTAAATCAAGTTAACAAAAGTTGGTAATGCCATTAGCTAGTTCTAATGTTAAAAGTGAAAAACTAGCAATTTATAACCGACAACTGATAACTGATAACTGATAACTGATAACTGATATGCCGATCGCTACAATTAATCCAGCAACAGGAGAAACACTCAAAACTTTTGAGCCAATCACAGATACAGAAATAGAGACTAAACTAGAATTGGCAAAAACAACCTTTCGCCAATATCAAAAAATTCCTATGACTCAACGTGGGGAATGGTTATTAGCAGCAGCCGATATATTAGAGAAAAATGCTGAGAAATTTGGTAAGATAATGACTCTGGAAATGGGTAAAACTCTGAGTGGAGCAATAGCAGAAGCCAAAAAATGTGCTTTGGTTTGTCGTTACTATGCAGAAAATGCAGCTAAATTTTTGGCAGATGTACCCGCACAAACAGATGCTAGTAAATCATTTGTTCGTTATCAACCCATAGGTCCAGTTTTGGCAGTCATGCCTTGGAATTTTCCTTTTTGGCAAGTTTTCCGGTTTGCTGCACCAGCTTTAATGGCAGGAAATGTAGGATTATTAAAACACGCTTCTAATGTTCCTCAATGTGCTTTGGCTATTGAAGAAATTTTTTTAGAGGCAGGTTTCCCAAAGGGTGCTTTTCAAACTCTTTTGACAGGAGTAGATAAAGTAGCGGGTATTATGGCAGATGACCGAGTAAAGGCAGGAACTTTGACTGGGAGTGAACCTGCGGGAGCAAGTTTTGCAGCAACAGCAGGTAGATCTCTGAAAAAAACTGTTTTAGAACTGGGAGGTAGCGACCCTTTTATAGTATTAGAAAGTGCTGATTTAGAAGCAGCAGTTTCTACAGCAGTTACTGCGAGAATGCTAAATAGTGGCCAATCATGTATCGCAGCTAAACGTTTTATCTTGGCTGAGGCGATCGCTGATGAATTTCAACAGCGTCTTATTGCCAAATTTGAAGCGTTAAAAGTAGGAGACCCAATGTTGCCTGATACGGATATTGGTCCATTAGCAACTCCATCTATTCTGGAAGAGTTAAATACTCAAGTGCAAGCTTCTGTAGAGAAAGGGGCAAAAGCTCTGACTGGTGGTCATCTGTTATCTGACCTTCCGGGAAATTTTTATCCACCTACGATTTTAACTGAGATACCAATGGATTCTCCTGCTTATCAGGAAGAATTTTTCGGTCCAGTAGCGTTATTATTTTCAGTAGCTAATATTGATGAAGCAATAGAATTGGCAAATAATACGCCTTTTGGGTTAGGTGCAAGTGCATGGAGTACAGATACAACAGAGACAGAAAGGTTAATTTCGGAATTAGAAGCAGGGGCTGTTTTTATCAATGGTTTAGTTAAGTCTGACCCGCGTTTACCTTTTGGTGGTATTAAACTTTCTGGTTATGGTCGGGAACTTAGCAGAGAAGGAATTCTGGAGTTTGTTAATATTAAGACTGTTTGGGTCAAATAATTAATGGGTGTTCATAGTTATACTAATTAGGGTTTGCTGAAACAGTATCTTGCTAGGGGTAGGAGTTAGGAATTAGGAGTCAACCCACCCCTCCCAGGAAGGGAAGTCAGAAGGAACTGGAAATTTAGGGGAGGGAGTCAGAAGAATTATCCCTTGATTTTTCTGCTATAGTCGGCTCAAAATCCTAACTTTTTGATTGCTGAAGCTGAAAAAGTTGAAGTTTTATTCGGTCTAAAACGGCTAAAATATTTATTTTTTAATGCTTTGATATTTAATCAGCAGAGCTATAATTATCTAAAAAATTGCTATGCTTATATTCTAGATTTACCATAGGATTACTTTGGTAAATTTTGATTAATATATTGGCTTTAAGGAAATGTTTAATCGTAAGCATTCAGCTATTAGCAATTAGCATTCAGCTTTTTATCGTAATAACTTACTGCTGTACAAACATAAGTTTTAATTCTCCTTGGAGACTAATCACTTCTTTCCAAATTATGAATTTTATACCTGATAGTTAATAGCTCACGGCTGAATGCTTACGTTTAATCAAGAGATTTTTTATGTCTATATGGCTGTTTTATTTTATCAATACTGTTGAATATGTCACAATAAAAAAAATTCAACTGGAAAAATATTGAGGGTGAAGTAAAAGTCGTTTTTGATTAATCAAAGAATATAAATTTGAGTAAAAAGTATCTCGAATTTTTTCTATCATCAAAACCATAAAAGTGCAACACCGATACTTTGACCTTAAGCGTTCAGCTATGAGCAGTCAGCATTCAGCTTTTTTTGAAGTATTAAATACATTGACTATGGATAGTTAAGGTTTTCATACCTGCTTTAAGCTTTACTTAAGTAAGGATTTAAGTGTTTCAATATTGCCATCTAACTTCCTAGATACAGCCATTCTATGTAAATGTGGCAAAGTGATTCTAGTAGATTTGATTAATCAAAATGAAAACTTTATTCCATATTTCAAAAACTATTTAAAAATTGAGTGCTACTGTACCTCATCAACCAAGAATTCAGTGTATTTTAAGCTAATCACTATTAACGTAGTTCCTCCAAAGGAGGCTAGCTGACTACTGTTTCGCCACATTCCGCAGGAAATTCTTACCTTTGACCTATAATGGAAAGCCTATCTGTTTTCAAGCAGATAGATCAATTAAGTATTAATAATTAATATAGCAACCCTAAATCATTTTGGAGATAAATTTTTGAACTATTGATGAAATACAGGTTATTTACTGTCTATGATTTAAGGAAATATCAAACTTTCTCTAATATAGGAATCCTAGATAGGTTGTGATCAATCAAAAAGTAGATAAAAAAACTAAAACTCTGATCTGTTCCCTGTTTCCTGTTCCCTAAAAATCAGTAAGATTTTTGACAGGAATAAAATAGGATTGCTGGAGACTGAATCAATTACTAGGTATTGATTTTAAAAGTTCTACTTCAAACCGCTCTACTTTGATATATACTAGATAGGCTATAGATATTAATTAGTGAATGTAAAATTATTTACAGCATATTTCAAGTAAGTGAGGTATATATCTAAAAATACAAAAAAACTTGAGGTATTACTAATACTAATGATAACTGTATGCTTGTACTCGATAAACCTGCAATAGCCTGTAACTTCTGAGACAAAAATAATTGCAATTATGGCAAGATTAAAACTCTAATTGTATAGTTATTAGAGGGAATATAGGTGTGTAATTAATTATTTTGAGGTACTTATCTATTAGGGCTGTTTCTCAGATTTGTCTAGGAAACAATTAATAAAAAGCTGATGTTTAATTAGGGTTTGCTGAAAAAGTCTTATGGCTGAGGGTAGGAGTCAGGAGACAGGAGACAGGAGACAGGAGGAGTAAGGAATTTATCGGAGGCAGGAGGAAGAGTTATACCTTGATTTTTCAGCCAT
>JBFRWR010000786.1:0-3532 GCA_051439685.1 Trichodesmium sp. | reverse complement strand
ATTATGCACCTTTGTGGCAAGCTGAAAAAGCAGTAGTTGATAGACAAATACAACGTGCTAAAGAATTTGTGGAATTAGGATCTAAATTTGACTTTAGCAAGACAATAGGGAAAGGGTGAGATAGTAGGGGCAATTTATGAATTGCTTTGGCAAGAATATTTTATTAGTAGCTCTACTCCCGTAATGGTAGATGGGGATAAAAAATGCCTAGCAAAGGAGCAAGATGCTCCCACTGTTTTCTTGACCAAAATAATTATAATAGACCACCATTACAATGCACCACCACCAAATAGTGCAGAATTATTTTACCAAACTTCTGTCAAATCTAAAATGAACCCAGGCAATACATCTTCTCCAGATAAACTATTAGGATTATCCAATATTTCTACTTCCCGATTTTGTCTATAAATCTCTACTTTCCGGTTTTTACTATCAATTAACCAACCTAATCTTGCACCATTTAACTGATACTCTTTCATTTTTTTTTGTAATTCAGAAATAGTATCATTTTTAGAACGTAATTCTACCACAAAATCAGGACATAAAGGCGCAAAACTTTCCTGTTGTTCGGTAGTTAAAGCATCCCATCTTTCCAGTTTTACCCAGGCAGCATCGGGGGAACGACTACTACCATTAGGCAAATGAAAACCACTAGAAGAATCAAAAGTTTTCCCCAATTTTGTTTGATAGTTCCATGACCAAAGTTGTCCTGTAATACTTGAGTTTCGATTTCCTGTACTGCTTCCTGTCGGTGCCATAACAATTAATTCTCCTGTGGCAGTTCTTTCTAATTGTAAATCTCGGTTAACGAGTGCTAATTCAAGAAATTGTTCGTGGCTAATTTTCAGGTTAATTTCTTTGGGAATATTAACTGCTATTGTGTCAATTAAATTAGTTGTAACCATAATTTTTTACCTTATAAACCTAGTTGATAGTAGTTTAATTAATCCTATACTGAGGCTAACAATTACCTCCTATTGGGTACAAGAGTATATTTGCAAAAAGAGTTTACCAAGGCGATCGCTGATTGAGTTATCAGTTATCATCTTTAGCCACTAATTACCTTCATCAAAAAATAAAACCTCTAAATTTTGACGGCCACTAACCACTCGGACAATTTCTACTTGATCATTAACAACTCGATAAAAAATAATATATCCATCTAATGGTAAACCCCTTATCCCTGGTTTTAAATGAGCATAACTCTTTCCCATATTAGGAAACATCGTTAAATTTTGACATTTTTGATTAAATTCTTGAAACAGTCTTTCACCAGCATCCAAATTTCTCTCTAAAAAATAATCGGCAATAGCATTTAAGTCACTACTTGCTAATTTAGAAATAATATAACGACTCATTCTCTCTCCTCACGCGCTGCTTTAAATCTATTCAAAATATCCATGATTACTACTTCACCATCTAATCCTTCTCCTCTATCCAATTCTGCCACACCAGCATCAATCTTTTCCCGTGTTTCTTCTATCCATTGTTGATACTCTAATAGCTTCAAAGCTTTATCAATTGCCTCTTCAAAAGTAGCAAATTTTCCACTATTAACCTGTACTTCAATAAACTTTTCCTGTTCGGGAGTAAGTCTAATATTCATAAAAAAACCTCAACTATTACATTTTGTCAAAATATATGCGTATTCTTTCAATTATTATAACTTGGAAATTGTCAATTTGCATTCTATTTTAGAATCCTAAATAGGTTTTCAGCAATTAACAATGAACAATTAATAATTAATAATTACCCCTTCTTGAAACGGAGAGGATTGGCTAAAAGGATTTTTTTTGATTTATCCCCTTGAAAGGGGGAGGCTTTAAACCTTAATTGTTGAATGAATAATTAATTATTCGGTAATTGTAATATTTTATCTAGGGGTTTGTCTCCCAAAATTTAGGTATTGTGGAATATATAATACAAACCCTGTTTCTAATGCTTAATTTTTCAAATAATTCTCAAACCTTTCCCGCAATTGTTGCACACTTAAATCCTGCATCCAATACTCAACTAAAGCATGACCAAAAGCCCAAGCGTTACGGTCTGGAGAAGAGGGATTTTCTAATAATAAAGGCCACAATGCTAACAGGTCAAAACTACCTAAGTTATTATCCCCACTCAATAGGGAAAACAATTCATAAGCCATCTGTAATTTACCAATAACTACAGGCAACTCTTCTACAGGAATTTTTTCTGCTAACAAATATGCTAGAGTTGGTGAACCTGTTGTCAAGGTAGAAATAAATTGCAATACCGGACTTTTCAATAAAGCAGTTAACCCTTGAGTCGTTGCCATTTGAAAAGTATAACGATCTATAATTTTAGCTGCTGCTAGAGAACGAGCTTCGCGATCGCGCAAAAATCTAGCTAGACGAAGTTGTTTAGCAGGAGCAATAGTTTCTACCAAAGACAAAGAGACAGCATCAATATTCCAAGCATTTCTATTAGTTTTAATATCCGCAGTCACCACAGGCAAAACTTGATTACAAAAATCTCCCAATATTTCTACCCGATATTGAGTCGCCTCCCGAATAGATTTTTCCTTAGCGCGTTTGCCAAACATCCAATCATAAGGTGGTTGCCATTCCCGCATCGGACGCAAACGGTCAACTTGTGTCATCATCACAATAGTTGGCAAATCTGTAATTTCCCCTTTCATATCTTGGAGAAAATCTATATCCATTTGTAGCGCGGGGTCGAGAGCAGGGGTAACTAACAACAATAAATCTGCTGTTTGAGCATAGTCAAGCACTAATTTTCGCAAGTCAGTCCGGTTCGCTTGTTCGTAACCAGGAGTATCCCAAAGATTAAGAATTTCTCCCATTTCAGTTTGCCACTGATAATTTTTAATTTCATCTGTACTCGGTAAAACATCGACTTCGGCGCGATCTGCTTCAAATAGAGTATTAATTAAACTACTTTTGCCTGCTCCCGTGCGCCCCACTAACAAAATATTAACTGGTTTTTGCTCGACAGTTTCCGCAGGTTCAGCTTGTGCCAGAATTTGTTCCAGGGTTTGAGTCTCTGCTTTCTGGAGAGTCGGAGTCGGAATACCAGACACGGTTCCCGAAAAATCAGAAAATTCTAAATTGCTACCTCCATAGAGAGCGATCGCCTGGCGAGACAAATTTCGCAACGCCACTTCCCGCAATATTTGACTGAAATTGAATAATAATTGCTGGTTTGCTTGTTCGCTGTAACGGCGACTCGCGACTTTAGCTAATGCTGTCACCGGGTTAAGTAACCATTGCGCCCAACCCCAAGCTTGGAAAAGTTTTCGAGCAGAGGGTTCCAATTTGCGGTAAATTTCATATCCCTGATATGCTTGACCAACAGTTATTATTCAATTTTAGTCAAATATTGCGGGAAGTGGCGTTGCGAAATTTATCTCGACAGGCGATCGCTCTCTATGGAGGCAGCAACTTAGATTTTTCTGATTCTGCTATTCCGACTCCGAGTCTCCCGAAAGCAGAAACTCAAACCCTGGAACAAATTCTCGCAGAAGCTCAACCTGCGGAAACTGTCGAGC
>JBFRWR010000785.1:0-2836 GCA_051439685.1 Trichodesmium sp. | reverse complement strand
ATTTCTGCTGTAATTGGTGTCCATAAATGTTGAATATTTGATAATTGTAGTAGATGAGGTTGAGGTGAGTAATTGGGTTTTAATCCTAAATCTTGGAGACGTTTAATAATAAAATCTATGACAAATTGATGTTCCCGTAAATCTTTTTCACTAGACAATAAATTGTTGGCTAGTTTAGCATCTTGACTAGGTGTTTTTCCTCTAGGTGCGGAACCTGCTAAGGCATCTGTAACTAATTGATTATTATTAATACTAATTAGGCGTTCTGGACTTGCACATATAAAATTTTGACCGTTGCCATTACTGGTAGAAATTACATAGCAGTCTGGATAAATTAATCGCAAGTTATTTAAGGATTTGATTAAGTTAAAATTCGTTTGAGAATATATATCTATGGCATGAGCTAAAACAATTTTTCTTAAAGAATTTGAGTTGATTAGCTCTAGAGCTGAAGCAACTGATTGTTTAAATTCTTGTAAATGATTAACGTTAATTTTACGAAGTTTTTGATAAGGTTTGGTTAAATTTGATAAATGAGTATTATTAATCTGAGTAATTTTATGGAATTTATACCAAATTTTCTGGGCAATATTTTCGATGTTAATGGCACTGCTAATAATTGTATTAATTACCAGTATATTGTGATTATTTTTCTGAGTGATTTGCCAACGTGGTAGAAATATTGTTGCTGAAGGAAAGTGCGGATTTATAGATAGTTTTCTTCGGTTATTGGCATTTTTATGAAAGTTATTTAGATTGCCTTTGGTATCTTTTTCAAAGAAAGTAAAACTACAAAAAAAGTGGGGACCTGAAAATGGTAAATGTGTCGCACCAAAAGAAATTGTATTATTTAAACATGACTGAATAAAAGATTGAGCCTGTGTAAAACGATTCCCACTTTTAACGGTAAAGTGGGTAGTAGCATCAATAGCGGCGATCGCCAACCTATTTTTCTGGATATTCTTTTCTCCAGTAGCTTGTTTTTCTAAATAAAAATGTAGTTGATGTGGTTCACAAATTTCTTGCAATACTGTTAGAGGATCTATCGGTAATATTTCCAGAGAAATACTAACTATTTTTGTCTGCATCTTCTCTGTTAATGTCTGTTGACAATTAAACAGAAATTGATGCAGATCTTGGTAAGTTTGAAATAGATTAACAGGAGTTGGTATTACAGGCATGAAAATAAGAATAGCAAATTTTCACTGAATCAGAGATAGTGATTGGTGGGGTTGTCCAATTCCTGACAGTGGCCAAATTTATCCCCTAGTATTAATTAACATTAGACCTTTTTTCACATCCCTTTTGTGACCATAGGTGATAGGGGATGATTCAGGCAAGTAAAAAACCTAAATCTAGTCAAATGTAAAGGAAAAATAAATTAAGTTATTTTTTGTTAAGTTTTTAGTTTAAATAGGAAATTAAAGTGGTAAGAGATTAAAAATTGTTGTCAGTAAAAAATGTTTCTGAATACATTTATCATTATTTTGAGTGAGGATTGAGAAGTTTGTCATAATCAACTTTACTATAAAAATTAACTGACAAAACTATTGTGAAAATCAAGGATTAATTATCAAATCAAGATGACAGTTAAAGTATTCAATAACTCTAATCAAAAATTATGGTTGGCTGCCATTAAACCACCTATGTATAGTGTGGCAATTATGCCAATATTGGTGGGAACAGCAATAGCTTTTTGGGAAAAAAATACAATTAATTGGTTGATTTTTTTAACTTTTATCACATCAGCAATTTTAATTTTAGCCTGGGAAAATATTAGTAACGATGTGTTTGACTCAGAAACAGGTATCGACGAAAATAAGCATCATTCTTTAGTGAACTTGACTGGGAAAAAAGAGTTAGTTTTTTGGCTAGGTAATCTATGTTTATTTTTAGGTATTTTGGGAATTGTAATAATTAGCTGGTGGCTGCAAGATTTAACTGTAATTGGATTAATACTTTTGTGTTGTTTGTTAGGATATGTTTATCAGGGTCCTCCTTTTAGATTAGGTTATCAAGGTTTAGGAGAAATTCTCTGTTTTTTTGCGTTTGGTCCACTAGCAATTTCTGCTGCTGATTATAGTCAAACCAAAGCTTGGTCAATTACCAGTTTAATTGCATCAATAATTATTGGAATTACTACTACTATTATTCTCTTTTGTTCTCACTTTCATCAAGTAGAAGATGACTTAGCAGCAGGAAAGCGATCGCCTATTGTGAGAATGGGAACTAAAGTAGGTTCTCAAGTATTAAATTTGTCTTGTGGGATTGTTTTTGTACTAATTTCTATTTGTGTGGTTTTGGGATTTTTTCCGGTTTGGACTCTCTTAAGTTTTGCTAGTTTACCATTTGCTATTCATTTGTGTCGCCACGTTAGTAATTATCACGACAAACCAGAAAAAGTTAGTAACTGTAAATTTATTGCTGTTTATCTACATTTTTTTAGTGGGTTACTATTTGGTTTAGGATTTGTTCTATGAATCTTCAAATAAGGGAATAGGGAATAGTTAAGAGTCAAGAGTCAAGAGTCAAGAGTTTAGGGGGAGTTATAGAGAAGATCCTCAAAATAATCGTTTCTTGATTCGTCTGCCTCGCGTTAAGCTGTTAAGAATTTAAACCACATATTTGTTATATACCTAGTTAAGAATACAATCCTTATTAATTATTAATTCAAATAAGGATTGCATTTTAAATGCGTCTTATCTTACCAGAAAATGCTAATTTTTTTAAATGTATTAACTGAAAAGCTGATACTTTTTAAAGACCATTTAATTGCTCAAATTTGGTTTTTCTAGAAAAAATATGTTATGATTTGTAAAGTACAACAATATATAGT
>JBFRWR010000784.1:0-8368 GCA_051439685.1 Trichodesmium sp. | reverse complement strand
TGACTATGTATATAAATTATCCCTCAATTTTGCCCAAACCGTTGCCTGTTCTCTCCTTCTCCTCGTCTCCCTGTCCAGTCTGTCTTACCCAATTATTAATTATTAATTATTAGTAATTAAATAATTCGCGCCTTGAAGCCTCCCCTTGGATAGGGGAAAAAAAGAAATGATATTTCCCGATATTCAATTCCGTAACGGTTTTAACCTTCTTGTAATTATCAATTATCCATTATCAATTATCAATTAATGAACCGCAGCCATTAATGACCGATGACCGCCGGTATTATCTTAGTATTAGTAATTCTAGTTCTAGGTGGTGTAATTGCTATGATTAGCGATCGCCTAGGAACAAAAGTAGGTAAAGCTAGACTACGACTTTTTAATCTCAGACCCCGTAATACTGCTGTTGTTGTTACTATTATTACTGGCAGTATTCTGTCTGCCTTTACTTTGGCCATTCTTTTTGCGACGAGTAAGCCATTAAGAAAAGGGGTTTTCAGAATAGATGAAATTCAAACAAAACTGAATGAAACTCGCAAGGAAGTTACAAAAAGTGAACTTGAAACAAATCGAATTAAAAATGAATTACAAAAAGCTAGAGCTGACTTAGAATTAGCTTTAGCTAACTTAAATCGGGTAAATCAGTCTTTAGAAAAAGCTTTAGCTCAAAAAAATGAAATAGAAGCTCAACTCAAAAGAACTCTAGATCAATTAAATCAGGTTCAGTTAGCTAAAGCTCGTACTCAAGAAGAACTTAAGCAAGTTCAAGCTGCAACAGCAAGAACTGAAGCTGAAGTTAAGTCAACTCAGGAGCAGTTGAGTGATATTATACAACAAAAAGAAGCTCTCATAAAAGAAATTAAACAGTTAGAAATAGAACGTCAAAAAATACTAAGAAATTGATCTAATAATTCTCTAAAAAACTATAGCAATCCTATTTTATTTGTATATAAAAATCTTACTGCTTTTTAGGGAATAGGGAATAGGGAATAGGGAATAGCTGGGAGTTTCAACTTTTTAATTTGTCACAACCTATGCGCGAATTGCTATATATAATTTACTGCCACAATTATATGAGCTAATAACTCAGATTTGTGGTTTAAAATTTAGTCTAATAAAAAAGATGCTGTCTTCATTCATTCAAAAGCTAGGAGCTGAATGGGCAGCATTCCGCAGGAAATGCTTACCTTTTTTGTATTTTTATTTCCTATTTCTTATTCCCCTAAACAATTAATTTTTGTACTTTAACCTTTTTGGAAATTTCTATATTAAGAGCCTATACAAAATTAATTACATATTAGTGCTTATGGAAAAGTAATTACAAATTTTATTATATCTCTCCTATATTATCTATAAATTTTAAATTATTTCTCACTATTCCCTATCCCCTATTCCATATTTCCTTTTCCCTCTCTTAACTTAACTATTAATTATTCGCTAAAAACCAAACGAAAAAAAATAGATATATTTAGTAATTATGATCTTAGGATTTGACCCTGGTATTCATAAATGCGGGGTGGCAATTATGGACGAAAAAAAGCAGCTATACTATCATCAAGTTGTCAAATCTCTAGAAGTGGCTAGAACAATTACAAAATTAGAGCAAGAGTTTAAGATTGATTTAATTGTGATAGGAGACCAAACCACATCAGAAGTTTGGAAAAAAAATCTGACAACTATTATATCAGAAACAATACCAATAATCCAAGTAGATGAACGTTATAGTAGCTTAGAAGCTCGCGATCGCTATTGGCAAATATACCCTCCTCAAGGATTTGTTCGTCTAATTCCACTAGGAATGCGTATCCCCCCCCAGCCAATAGATGATATTGTCGCTATGATTTTGATCGAGAGATATTTAATAAATGTAAGTAATCAATCTTAATTTATCAGTTATTAATTAAATTTAATATTAAATTGCCTTAACAAACTTCGGAATATACTTAATTTTTTGGCAATGATATGTATCATTAAACAAAAATCTATAGTATAACTAACAGTAAATTTATCTTCATTAGTTTCTAATAATACTTTCCTACTCAAAAACTAACCTATTAAGCCTCAATATTATCTTTAAAGAATAAAAAATTACATATCTGTCAAGGGTTAAAAATATTTTTTAATACAATTGGCTATTTCTAAATTAAAAAAAATATAATAAAATATTAATATTAAATCAAATTGCTTAATTTAGAAAAATTTAGGAAATAGATGGCTATGAAAGAACAAGAATTGCTAAGGAGATACGAACAGGGAGAGAGAGACTTTAGTGGTATAGATTTAAGGGGAGCTGATTTGAGAGGAGTAATTCTCATTGGGATTAATCTATCAAATGCTAATTTAGCAGGAGCCAATTTAAGTAGGGCTTTTCTCACTAAAACTCAACTTAATCAAGCATTATTACACAGAACTAACCTCAGTTTTGCTAAAATGGGGGAGACTAGAATGGCCGATGCTGACTTGACAAAAGCTAATCTCAGTGGTGTTTTTTTAGTAAAATCTAAACTTCCTAGAGCTAACCTTACAGGCGCTAATCTTACAGGTGCTAATCTGCGATGGGCTAATTTATGGAGTTCTAATCTCTGTAGCGCTATCTTAGAATCAGCTAATTTGCGAGAATCTAATCTCACAGGTGCTAACCTTAATTGGGCGAATATGTATGAAGTTAAATTAATGGCAGCTAAGTTATTCGGCGCTCAACTTACAGGAGTCAATCTGAGAAGAGCTTACCTCAGTGGGATAGATTTAAGTGGAGCAGACTTGAATGGAGTTAATTTTAGTGAAGCTAAGTTAAATGGAGCAAATCTAGAAGGGGCAAATTTATTAGCAGCTAATTTTAGTAATGCTCTGATGCGGAGTATAAAATTAAATGGAGCTGATTTAACAGGAGCAAATTTGACAAAGGCTCATTTAGTTAGAGCAAATTTGAATTGGAGTAAACTTTATCAAGCTAATTTGAATGGAGCTGATTTAAGTGATGCAACATTTATAGGTGCAAATCTAGAAAAAGTAGACTTGGCTAATACAGTTTTACCAGAATCAACAAAATTGTATTTTAGTTTTGCTGCTGCGAGATAATTCAGTTTCTAATGTTAATAGCAATTAACTGAAAAAAATAGAAAATTTGAACAGATAGTTATGAAGACAAGTAATTATTGTGTTGTTTTGGTAAATGTTCCTTCCCTAGATGAAGGTAAAGCAATTGCTAATTATTTAGTAGAAGCAAGATTAGTAGCTTGTGTCAATATATTTCCAGTTCATTCAATTTATAATTGGAAAGGAGAAGTATGTTCAGAAGATGCTTATAATTTATTGATTAAGACAGAACTGGATAAATTTGATACCCTGGAATCAAAATTGAGAGAATTACATTCTGATGAGATACCAGAAATAATTGCTTTACCAATTGTCTCAGGTTATGGTCCTTATTTAGAATGGATGGCTGAACAGATTCAGGGTTAAGTTGAATAGAATCTGAGTTAAATTTTGAGATTTTGAGAATTTATGAAGTTGGATTGAATGTTCTTATAGTAGTTTTCTATGAGAATGGATGGCTGAACAGATTAAGGGTTAAGTTGAATAAAATCTGAGTTAAATTTTGAGATTTTGAGAATTTATGAAGTTGGATTGAATGCTCTTATAGTAGTTTTATAGTTGATAAAGTACATATACAGAACTTCCCATTTCCCTTAAGTTACACAGCTAACAGACAATATACCTACAATAATTTTACCGAATAATTATTAATTAAATAATTCTGGTTAAAAGCCTCCCGTTTTAAGGGGAAAAAAATAAATAATATTTCCTTATATTCAATTCCGTAACGGTTTTAACCTTCTTGTAATTATCAATTATCCATTATCAATTATCCATTATCAATTATCCATTATCAATTATCCATTATTCATTATCCATTATCTATTAATGAACATTTAGTTACATCAGATTAATTTAGAATCTGGTGTGTATTAGTTAACTATTCACGAAGCATAAAGCATATCTTAAAACATCTCTAGAAAAGAGGGAACAGTGAATAGGAAACAGGGAGAAAAAATTGATAATTTATGGATAATAATTGATTTGATTTTTGACAATCCGAGATGTCTATTGTAGTAGGACTAAAATTAGCTAAGATGTGTAAGCATAAATACTTATTAGATAAACATGGCCAAAGCCAAATTAAATGGTAGATTAAAGTTTATTTAAGAAATCAAACAAGTAGTAAATTATTTTTTTAATTTTTCTAATCCTGTGAAACTGTTTGAAATCAAGGCATTTCAAGTTAATACTAAATTTTATAATAAAAAAAACATGAATAACTGTAAAAAGGGTTGCTTTTTTTTCCGAAGAGTATTAGTCTATAAATTAATGAAGAAATAAACCTTAGTTTGAACTAAGAAGTTAACTTTCTTGATTTAGTATTCATATATTATTTATTTCTAAACTAAAGACTATTGCGAAAGTAACTGTTTATATTTAAGTCAAACTTTACGAAAATAGTCAAATAACTTTGGCTAACATAAAAGAAGTTCTAGAAAACTTAATAGTTAGCTTTAACAAAGAAAAAATTATATTAGCTGAAAAAGAATAAAAAGCATATTGTTGGTAAATTCTGTTGGTTACAGGGGATTGGCATCCCCTGTTTTTTTTACTTATAGCACTTTGCACGACTAATCAGTACAGTAACAATAAGTAAGTTGGCTCAGAAAAACATAACTATATTTAGTTTTGCAAATGAGCTGAAATTCCAACTAAATAGCCTTTTTTAGTTCAGTTTACATTCTCTTAGATAGTTTGGTTTATTTACGCCAACCTACTTATATCATGTCCGGTTGAATAGTTATAAATAAAAATGGAGGAGTAATGAGTAATGAGTTATGAGGAGGGAATTTTCAGCTATAAATGAAGAGAAAGTTTTTTTATCACTAATTATCCGGACATGATATTAGTAAGCAGAATAAGTTCTAATTTACTCAAAGTTTATTGCTTCAATTTATTGAACTTAACTATTATACAAAGGGCTGTAATTAAATAATGATTGAATCTGATTATTCAAAATCAACTTACAAATTTCTATAAAATTACGATAGACTGTACAAAGATTAAATTCTCAAAATTATTATTATATTGACGACAAAGTAGGGTATCAAGCCTTTCTTTTACGGGGATGAAAAAAGTAAGATTTAGTGTTTGAAGCCTTCTACTTTAGCAGGAGTTACTGTTAAGTTTTCCCGGTTGTTTACATGAATGGGTAGCATTCCCCAGGAAAGCTCTTTTCATGTGCGTAGCAAACTAATAACTGATATAGTCATTTAACTTTAGATTGAGACAAAGTTTTCTTGCTATGAGGTAGTTTAAAGGGAAAAAACTTTTCATTTTTAAGTTAAACTACTATAACTGATAACTGAAATGACTATGCCTAAAAAAACTAAAAAGATAGATACCTATAATTCTCCATTGAAAGAAAATACTCTATCGTTTTCTTCAGTTCATGCTAGAGTGGATTTTCTCAATAAAAAGCACAAAAAAATTCTCAGTCAAATCAAGCGTAAAAAAACTGAATTATCTAATTTGAATGAACAGATGCAAAAACTTTCTCAAGAAATGCTGCATAAAAGTAGACCCTACGATCAAAAAATTAATAGTTTAGATCAAGAAATTCATCAGCTATTTGATAAAATTTTAAGAAAAAAAAGTCTAAGAAAACGTCAAAAGGAAGAAATTACAGATATTTATAGAATCTTGCAAATAACGGGTAGAATTTCTCCGAGACCGGAATTTTTTTTCAAATCATCATCAGCAAATTTTGAGGATGAAAATAGAGAAAATTATCGAGAAGAAACAGACAAAGACTTTTGGGAAGACTATCATTATTATGATGAAAATAGAGATGAATTTGACACAGCACAAAATTTTTCTCAATCACGTCCAAGTAGAGATTTAAGAAAAATTTTCTTAAAATTAGCGGATAAGTTTCATCCTGATAAAGCTGTTGATAGTGAGAGTCGTATTCTCTATACTGAAATAATGAAAGAAATTAATATTGCCTATAAAAGTGGTGATTTAGCTAGGTTGTTAGAAATTGACAGAGAGAAAAACAAAGAAACAGTCAAATTTCATCAAAATGATAGTGAAAAAGAATGTGAACGTCTAGAGATAGAAATTCAATTATTATCTCAACAATATGAACAAATCAAAGCTGAATTACGAGAGGTTAAAAAAACTCCTCAAGGTAATATGGTAAAACAGTATCGGAAAGCTAAACGCAATGGAGAAGATTTGATCAAAATCTTATTATCACAAGCAGAATTGGAGCTACATTCTTTAGAGGAATTGCGTAACTTTGTTAAAGATTTTAAAAATAGAAAAATTACATTGGCAGAATTTGCTAGGGGTCCTAATTATCAAAATATAAATAATATGGAAGATATAGTTAATGAAATGTTTGAAAAAATGTTTGTAGTCATAAATTTCTAATTTAACTATCAGTATTCAGTAGTCATTAGTCAGTAGTCAGCTATTTATTTTAGTTTGACAGATTGTTTGTAAAAGAAATATAAATTAAGTAGATAGGGAACACTTAACTGGGAACAGGTAGGAAGAAATAATCGACAACTATTTTTCTTAAAAATAAAGCAATGTATCTATCTACCAGATTTCAATCCCTTGAATTAGTAAGACTTGCTATATTTTGGTAACTACTCACTCTTTTAATACTTATTTGACAAAAAGTCTCTAAGAAAAAAGCTTGGCTTTGTTGAGGTAATTGAATATTGCTATCAAAGCCGACTTTAAAGGTTATATTAATTTAAAGCCTGTAAGTATTCAGCTATCCGCAAAACCTAATAAGAAAAACGCTTGGCTTTGTTGAAGTAATTGAATATTACTATTAAAGCCGACTTTAAAGGTTATATTAATTTAAAGCCTGTAAGGATTCAGCTATCCGCAAAACCTAATTAGTATTGTGATTGTAATTAATAATTAAGATAATAAAAATGACAGAATCTATTTCTTGGCAAGAACGCTATCTAAATCTCATTGACCATATTATAGAAATTACTCTTCAAGGTAAAATTCGTTCCAAAGAACAAGTATATCAAATGCTTGTTAAAGAAATTAGTAGTGGTACAGGAGAAATATTTGAACGTTGTTTTGATGAACGTTTTCAAACTATTAAAAATCAGGTAGATACAGAAACGGATGAGTTAAAACAAGCAAAAGCTAATCGTCGTTTACGAGCATTAAAAACTATTCAAGGAGAATGGGAAAGATGGGAAAAACAAAATCAAACTCAAGAGGCGATCGCTACTTCTATACAGCAAATTATTAATACGGAAACCAGGGAACGTCTTGTCAGTTTACTTAATGCTATTGACCCTAACCAAAAACAACCTCTGACTCTGAACCAACTACAGAAACTTGGTCAAACTTTACAAGACCAACAACTCCAAACTACTGACCCAGATTTGAAAAAAGATTTACAGCAGTTTACTACTGGTATTGCTCAAGGTCTGAAAGCTTGGCAAAGACTACAACCTTATTTAGTAAGTTGGATATATGACCAAAGTAAAGGCCAACTGGGATTTGGTGGGACTCCCGAACAGAGGGGACCGTGGGTATTATGTTCAAAACAAGTTAATAGCTCTTTTCCAGAGGGTTTATTTAATACTATTGCTTTGGAAAAATCTATTGTGGAATTTGTTGGCAAAGCTAATATTGAAGCGGGTGATTTAGTTGAGTTAGCAATAATTTTACAATGTTTACAAAGAGGATTAGTCGAATGGTTTGATAAGTTAATTTATGATGCGAAGGTAGGAGCAAAATTATCTATTTCTACTTTTTTGACTTTTGCTGCTATTTGGTGTCAGTTAGCTGATGGTTTTCAGGCTATACCTAGTTTAAGTAATTCTTGTTTTCAGGTGACATTGCAAATTCTGAATACCTTTTCTCAACGAGAATATTTTCCTCTATATGGTGGGATTTTTGCTTCTTTTTCTGGAGAATATTTACAGAATACTTTGAATTATTTAGATGCACCTTTGCAAAGGTTTCAAGGTAGTCAAGCTAAAGCCAGAATTTTAACTTTATTGGGTTATTCTCAGCAGACTTTAGGGCAATATTTAAAGGCGATGGAATTTCATAAACAAGCTTTAGAAATTTCTCAACAGATGGAGGATAAATCCTGTGAAATTGCTAATTTGAATCATTTGAGTCGGACTTGTGTGGCGATGAAGGATTATGGTGAGGCAATTAATTATAGTCAGAGAGCGTTAATGTTTTCCCGACAAGTAGGGGATAAAAGAGGGGAAGCTAATGCTTTAGCTAATTTTGGTTTTAGTGAAGTTTTCCAAGCTAGACAACAAGAAGT
>JBFRWR010000783.1:0-10034 GCA_051439685.1 Trichodesmium sp. | reverse complement strand
TAACTTCACCATCCGCTAAAGCTTCAATACCTTGTTGTCTACTTAAAAATTTATTCTCTATTTGTTCTTCAGGATAAGCACTCTTTAAATCACTTTCATTGCTAGTATTTCTAACTACACCAACCATGGCTTTACCTGCATTCACATCTTCTTCTGTTCTACCTCTTTGAGCTAAAACTTGTGTTGCTGTGATAAAAAAAGGTGCAGAAAAATTAACACCATATTTTTCTTCACGTTCAGCACTAATAGTATTAGGACCACATTCTAAATCTACCTGACCACTTTTTACCATATCCCAACGACTCTGGACAGTTGATGTGACTAATCTTACCCTGATCGGATCGAGTTGATTGGCACTAAGACGTTCAGCTAAAGCATAAGCAATATCTACACAATATCCCTCCCTTTTTCCTTTGTCATTCCTAGAGCCAAACCAATAGGAATCTTCCCTTACTCCTACATAGATCAACTCTCTTCTAATAATAGTTTCTTCTGTTTGTCCGTGACTTATTTTTGCTGGAAAAATAGTCGCTAAGAATGCTAGGGATGAAGCAATTAAGATTTTTATTTTGTTATTCATTTTTCCTCCTTTGAATAATTAGAATCTCCAAGTAGCTCTAGTCACAAATACTGTAATTGGGTCATTTCGGTCATCATGCTCTGGTTGTGTTTCGATAAAGAAACCGGATGTTAAATCTATATTATTTGAAATTCTATAATTGTAGAAAATTTGAAACTGTATAGAGGTATCTGGATCATCTTCTCCATTGTCAATATGTGTTACTTTTGGTTGCTGACCAACTGAAAGACCTAACATTCCATTTTCAAATACTAAGTCCTCGATCGCTACTGTCACTGCCCAATGCCAAATGTCTGCTTCATCCCCTTCGCGATCGCCTGCCTCTGCTTCAGCATTACTATAACCAACCCAACCAGAAATAGTAAACGGTGCCCAGCGATAGCTAGTTTGAAATCCAAAATGGTCTGCTGAAGTTGCTACTCTACCAAAAGGTCGTTGAGCATTTCTACTTCCTGTAAAACCTGCTACATTAACTAAATCTGCTGTATAGTATGCTCTTACATAAGCAAAAGAAAAATCAAAGTCTACTGTTGGTGAGACTGTTAACTGAGCATAAGTGCTATTAGTACCATTAAAAATACCACCACCTTCTCTTGGGTCGTTAACTCTTCCTGTACCACCACCAGGACCACCTCCCAGATAAGCTACATCTAACCTAAAATTCTGGTTAATTTGATAACTATAACCCAAACCAGCACCCCCTACTTGAATGTAGATGGTAGGGTTATAAGCTGGATACAAGGCAAGACTTCCTATGTTACCACTAATTAGTTTAGGATTAAGTGCAGGAGCCATTAAATCGAAGTCAAGTCCAGCAGCTCCAACATAAAGACTCATTTTCGTGTTGAGAGGAAAAATATAGTATACTTCTGTGAGTCGTGCTATGTTGTCAGGTGGAGACCCTGAGTTTAAGAAAGTATGAGCTGTCTCTGTATTTAATCCTGGTAAATCTCCTACGCTTAACCTAGTTCTCAGGAAGTCTAGACCTGTAAAACTGGTATCAAAGTTCAATGTTACGGCATGACCAAAAGCCATCTGAACGTCATCAGCACTTACTGTAGCCCCCTCTTTACCATCATTACCAAAAGCATCATATAGAGCTAAGGTTACTTGACCTTTTAGCAAAGTTGTGGTAGAAAACTGATTAGCTTCGAGAATATCTGTCCGAGTTTCTAAAGCATTTAAGCGGGTTTTAAGATCGGCTATTTCAACAGCAAAATCTTCTTGTAATCGTTGGCTTTTGGCTAAGTCTTCTTCAGTAATATAAGTTTCATCAAATTCTGCAATCAGACTTTGAATAACTTGTAAACATTCGTTAAGATTTGCTGCAAATTCGTAACGACTGATAGCTCTATTGCCACCAAATGTAGCATCTGGGGAGGCCAAGAGACAACCATAACGTTCTGCTAATCCTTGGAGGGCACTGTAGGCCCAATCTGTGGGGAGAACATCACTAAGTTGATTGACAGAGTTAACTTGTTCTAAGGAGGGAGATATTGTTGAAGGTTGGTTTAGTTGATTATATTGTTCTATTTGTCCTAAAGTCTCATTATTTTTGTCTGTAATTGTAGTTGAGTTTTCCTGGTTTGACTGTACAAGTTTTGATTTTGCAGGTGGTTGGTTGAGAGGGTTGTACTTCTCTATTTCTTCTAAAATTTGGGCTGTTTGATTGATTCTTTGTTTTGATTTTTGTGTTTGAGCATTACTACTCGGAGTAATAGATAAAACAAATCCCATTCCCAAAATTAGGGGAAGTATTGCCACATAATTTTTACGTCCCATATTTTCCGTTTAATAATTTGATTGATCTTAAAATAAAGTATCATTATCTTAATATGCGAAGGAAACTATTTTAAAATATTACCTTTTATGAATGACTCGTCACCAAAATTCTATATAGTCAAGAAACCAGAGCAAATTTGTGAAATTTTGCCTAGTGAACAAGTTGCAGCAAAAAAAGACCCCAATTTTGTACAAATATGGGGTCCGTTTAATTCTGTTGAAGAAGCGATCGCCTCTCGTGTAGGATTGATTCGTGCTGGCAAATGTCAGCCACAATAGACCAAGAGGGAGTAGGGAGTAGGGAGTAGGGAGTAGGGAGTAGGGATAAAGAATTGATGATTTATACTCGATAATTGATTTGATTTTTTATTATCGGAAATGTCTAATAGTTAGTTTAATTAGGGCTGGCTGATTAAATCTAAAAGTCTTTATCTATAAAGGTTATAGTCTTTTTGCATCCGGAAAAAGTGCAACAATTCCTGCTCAAACTACCAAAAAGTCAGAATTTTACGCAGACCAAGGGTAGAAAAATCGAGGAACAATTATTTCTCTGATGTTCTCTGTCTCCCCAACCTCCCCACACTTCTCACCCTCCCCACACTTCCCACACTCTAATTTTTTCAGCAACCCCTAATTATTGCCTTACTTTGTTGACTCAGCTTTCTTATTTTGTACAGCAGCAATTTCTTGAGTCAAAATTTCTAATGCTTTTGCATATTGAGGGTCTTCAATAGTACCTATTTGATCGCGATTTTTCCGCAAAGTTTCTTTTTGCTCATCTGTTAGGGAAACTTCTATATCTGGCTTAATTCCCTCATGGTTAATATCCCGACCACTAGGAGTAAAATATTTGGCGATCGTCACAGCTAAACCGGAACCTTTGCCAACACCTCGAACAGACTGCACTAATCCTTTACCAAAAGTTTTAGTACCTACTAATGTTGCTCGCTCGTTATCTTGCAACGCCCCGGAAAGAATTTCACTGGCACTTGCAGACCCCCCATCTACCATAATTACCAATGGTTTATCTGTTAAAGACCTATTGTTTGCCTTCTGGCGCTCGGCAACCCCATTGCGAGTGACAGTGGAAACAATATCTCCGCTATCAAGCCACATTCTGGCAATTTCGATGCTAGCATACAATAACCCACCAGGATTAGAGCGTAAATCCAAAATATAACCAGATACATTTTGTTTTTCTAGGTCTTGTATTGCTTCCCGCATTTCTTTTGAAGCATTAGCACTAAATTGGTTTAAACGGATATAACCCACTTCACCCAAAGAACTATCTTTCTGAGAATACTTAACTGGATGAATTTCAATTTTTGCCCTAATTATCGGAAATTCTATTTCCTGGTTATCCCGTTTGATAGTTAAAGTCACTTGACTGCCAATTGGACCACGAATCAAACCGACTGCCTGATTAATATCCATTCCCTTGGTGCTTTGACCATCTATTTTAGTAATAATATCTTTAGCTTGAATACCTGCATCAAAAGCTGGAGTATCTTCTATTGGCGAAATAACTACCAATTTTTTTGTATCTTGGTCTTGGGTTATTTGAATACCTACACCTGTTAACTCCCCAGAAGTATCTATTTGCATATTTTTAAATTCTTCGGGATCCATGAAGCGAGTATAAGGATCGCCTAGCTTTTCGAGCATTTCCCGAACCGCATCATACGCTTCTTCATCAGTAGTATAAGTTTTTTCAAGGTATTCACTGCGAGTTGCCTTCCAGTCTACCTGATTAAAAGTACCATCAACATAAGTTTTATCAATAATCTGCCAAACTTGGTCGATTAGTTCTTTCGGATCGTTATTATTTAAAGATGCTTGGGAGGAAAGATGAATACCTGCGCCTATAACAGTAACACCTGTTAACATTAATGCTGTTGCACCAAGAATCAGCCCACGTTTTGCTATCACCATTTGTTTTTTTTGAATTAATTTATACAATAATTACTACATTATAGATATACTTAAAATTTAGCATAAATAATTACTACCTAGAGTGAGGCTTTTTAGTTGGTCAAAGGTTAGAAATTGTTTGTCAAGCAAAAATTAAGGTCGCTAGAGTCATTATGCTCGGTGGGTTACGGCGGAAAGTTAAGAGTTGAGTAACTCAGCATAAGTATTGTCGCCTAACCCACCCTACCCCTGGATTTAATATTCCTGATTACAAATAGTCTCTTAAAATCGAATATTTCTCAAAAATCATTATTTTTTTGACCTAATTTAAGCTAAATTTAGTTGAATTTATTTTTTTATTTAAAGATATTTGAACTCAGGAAAATATGTTTTACTCACGGTATTTAGATTTTAACAAGCTAATCTAACTATTAATTTCAAATCTTTATTTGAGTTGAGCAAAAATAGTAAATTTGCTGCAAACATTGAAACTAACAAATTGATATATTATCTGTATCCAAATTAACTAATTCTCATTCAGGATAACCTAGAAAAGTAAAAACTTGATTAACGAGGTTTTTGTCTGGGAGCGCGATAAAAATACACTCCCACGAGAAATATTTGGGAATTATCTAAAATTATAAACTAGGGGTCAACCCAGCGCCCATCCTGTTTAATTAAATTAATCAATTCTTCAACTCCTTGAGATTCGGGGACTTTCTTAATTTCTTCCCGCCCACGATATAAGGAAATATACCCAGGTTGCTTACCTACATAACCATAATCTGCATCAGCCATTTCTCCTGGGCCATTAACAATACACCCCATCACGGCAATATCTAATCCTGTTAGGTGTTTTGTTGCTTCCCGCACTTGATGCAGAACATCCTCAAGATTGAATAATGTTCGGCCACAGGAGGGACAAGCTACATATTCTACCATTGTTTTCCGCAGACCCAAGGCTTGGAGAATACCGTAACAAACTGGAATCTCTTTTTCGGGTGCTTCAGTTAAAGAAACACGAATTGTATCTCCTATTCCGTCTGCTAAAAGTGTGCCAATACCAGCAGTAGATTTAATTCGACCATATTCTCCATCCCCGGCTTCTGTTACACCTAAATGCAAGGGGTAGGCCATACCTAGTTCATCCATCCGCTTGACCATCAACCGATAAGCGGCTAACATTACTGGTACTCTGGAGGCTTTCAGAGAAATTACTAGATTATAGTAGTCTAAAGATTCACAAATTTTGATAAATTCCAGGGCAGATTCTACCATCCCTTCTGGAGTGTCCCCATAGGTGAACAGCATCCTTTCAGCTAAGGAGCCATGATTAACTCCAATACGCATGGCTTTATTTTGGTCTCTGAGGGAGATAACTAAAGGTTCTAGGGTTTGACGAATTTTATCTCCTATTTCTGCAAATTCTACTTGGGTATATTCACTTCTACCAGCTTGGGGCTTTTCAAATACATACAACCCAGGATTAATTCGGACTTTATCAACGTGCTTGGCTACTTCTAAGGCAATTTTCATGCCGTTATGGTGAACATCAGCTACCAATGGCACAGGTTTGTATGTTTCTGCTAATTTCTGTTTGATTTCTGCCAGAGATTTAGCATGAGCCATACTGGGGACTGTGACTCGGACAATTTCACAGCCTATTTCATGTAAACGGCGAATGGCAGCTACGGAGCCGTTAATGTCCAGGGTATCTTCATTGATCATTGACTGAACTACGACTGGATGGCCACCGCCAATGGTAATATCACCTACTTTGACAGGACGAGTTTTTCGCCGATGGATGGTTGTGTCAAAAATGGGTTGATTTGTAGGAGTTTTGCTTGGGTTTTCCAGGGTTTGCATAATATATGTTTATATTCCTGTAGTGAAAGGCTAGATAGTATATTGTTTTCTATATTTCAGGTTGCCATATAATGGTCACTTCTTGTCTTTTATGGAACTCAAAAGTTAAGTATTTTCAGGTTAAATTTTCAATTTAATTGCTTGAAACCTTTGATTGGCAATTATTTCATCTAATATTAATTTATTTGTGATTGATTATTTAAGAAATTAAATATTTGATTTTTGATTTTATATTTTTTTTGATGAGGACTAGACTGCTACGCGGAAGTCAGAAGTCAGTAGGGGTAATTCATGTTTGCGGAGCATTCCGTAGGAAATTACCCGTACAGAAGTTTTGATGGGTAAAGCTTTGAGTATTTTGCCACTGGTGACATATTTCCGCCATCCTGGACTAGGATAGCGATCGCTTGCCTATCTTGATTGTAAAGTTATCTAACTTAAAAGTTATTTCTACAAGAAAATAAGAGGTTTATACGATATAATAAAAAAACTTAGAAGATTGAAGATTTAGTCTTTACTTAATTCTGTACTACAGAATATTTGCTCTCTCCCGACTCTTAACTCCTGACTCAAGACTAATAAGGAATAGAGAAAAAAATTTGAAAAACACCCCTCCTCTTCCACCTCTCTTTTTCATACATTCTCTTTTTCCTCAAACCATAAAACTTTTTACCAAATTCATATATCTCCAGTCTCCCCTTTTAATATAGAATCCGGTTATATAGTATATGTTGATAATTCTATAATTTTCAGTATTCAATCTCCCCTACTCCCCTACTCCCCTCCTCCCCTACTCCCCTACTCCCCTACTCCCCTACTCCCGACTATACAATAACTATTCAACCGGATTTGATATAAGGGGATGAAAAAATATTCAACTCAGTATTTCCCGCCTCCGAATTTAGTCGGAGGTGCTGATAGGGTAGCTCCTCTGTCAATATCCCACTCCTAACCCCTCCCAGGAGCAGAGCAGTTTCATTCTTGATAGACACGGAGACACGGGGATGGAGGCTTTTAATTTCTGATTAAAAGTTGACTTTTCACCATTTTAGTCAGAGTAAAATGGACGCTTATTAGCTTCGGCAGGTAAATTTCCCTATTCTCCTGTCCTCTAATCTCCCATTCTCTCTCAATCGTTAACTTGCGATACTTTGAAAGAACCCAGCTCCCAGGAGGGGAAAGAATTGACAGTTTATCCTCAATAATTGATTTGATTTTTGATTTTTCCAGATGTTTAAGAGCTGATTTGTAAACTTCACCAAAAGTCTTATATTACCGAAAAATCAAGGTATAAAGTCTCTCCATTTATGCAGAAACAAAGAAAAAAAACCTTTTAGTCAATCCTCTTCTGATCAAGAAGAGGTAATTAATAATTATTAATTGTTAAAAGCTAGTTCAACAATTAGAAATATACTTAACAAAACTCCTAAAACCTAAGTACAGCAGTTAATTTAGTGCCTTAATATTTACTTTATAAATCAGCTATAATTGATAAATGAAATAGCCTCATCAACTTAAACGGTTTAAACGGTGATTTTTTGTTATATTTTTGATATGGCAACCCGCCTATAGGTTGCGGGTAATTAAAAAGTAAATAAAAAGTTGAAACTGCTACCTGTTCCGTGTTCCCTCAAAAGCAGTAAGATTTTTGCCACGAATAAAATAGGACTGCTAGATATCTAAATAATAAAAATGGAAATAGTTTAATCAGCCAGATAACTATGAAATAAAAATATGGATAATCAATTGAATATTTCAAACCTCAAAAAAATAATTGAACCAGAGAATGGTCAAACATATCAGAAAAACTTTGAATTTCTCAAGCAAAAACAAAAATTGTTAGACTCTATAGTGTTAGAAATTAGTAATTTTTCTGAGATAGAAAAGCTTTGCCAAACTACAGTTAAAAAGCTGCGAAATTTCCTAGAAAATGACAGAGTAATTATTTACCAATTCCAGGAAAATGGTAGTGGAAAAATTGTGGCTGAGTCAGTAGTTGATTCCCAATTATCTATTTTAGGTAGAAAGGTGAAAGAATCATGCTTTAATAAACACTTAGTTAAATATTATCAACAAGCTACCGAACAAAATTTAGTAGACATAGAAAATACTAAATTAAACCCTGACTATGCAGAATTGTTCACAGAGTTACAAGTTAAAGCTAATATATTTGTACCGATATTACTAAAAAATAATCAACTCCTAGAAAATGGCAAAAAACAAAATAACTGTTCATCCTGTTTATGGGGATTATTAATTACTCAAAATTGTTCTTATTCTAGAAATTGGGAATCTGGTGAAGTTGAATTTTTGAAACAATTATCAATTCATTTATCTATAGCAATTCAGCAAGATTTATTATCGAATAAATTAGCAGTAGAACGAGAAAAGAGAAAACTCCTAGAAACTGATTTAGAGGAAACAAAAAAACAGCTAGAAGCTAAAGCAACTAACAATCAGTCTCAGTTAGAAAAAACTCCAAAACTTTTCCTACAAGATTCTCTAAAAAATAGATTTTCTACTATTATTCAAGATTTTGATAATCAAGTCAAAAAAAATCAAGGATTTGCCGTAATAATGGGTGATATTACGGATAATTCAGAACAACAAATTAGATTAAAACTTTTAGAAAAAGCAATTATTTCCAGTAGTAATGGTATTGTAATTACAGATGCTACTCAACATGATAATCCAATTATTTATGTTAATCCAGGATTTGAACAAATTACTGGTTACAATGCACAAGAAGTGATCGGTAAAAATCCTCGTTTTCTCCAAGGTGAAGAAAATCAACAAGCTGCTTTAGAAAGGTTACGAGCATCTCTAAAAGCAGAAACTCATGCTTATGTCACCCTCAAAAATTATCGCAAAGATCAAACAGTTTTTTGGAATGAACTAACAATTTCTCCCATTCGAGATCAGCAGGGAAATTTGACTCACTATGTAGGAGTACAAAAAGATATTACGGAAAGGGTAGAAGCAGAAAAAGAAAGGGATCGCTTTTTCGAGATTTCTATTAATCTGCTCTGTATTGCTAATTTTGAGGGTTACTTTCTCAAATTAAATCCAGCTTGGGAAGAAACTCTAGGTCATACTCTAGAAGAACTCTTATCTGAACCTTTCTTGAATTTTGTTCATCCAGAAGATCGCGAATCTACCAAAGCAGAATTAGAAAAAATTTGCCAAGGTAGCAGTGTAATTCATTTTGAAAATCGCTATCGGTGCAAGGATGGTAGCTATTGTTGGTTAATGTGGAATTCTACACCATTGACTGAACTAGGCAAAATGTATGCCGTTGCTAGTGATATCACTGAACTCAAAAAAAATGAACAAGCACTGAAAAAGAGTGAAGAAAGATTCCGTACTGTTGCTGATTTTACTTATGATTGGGAATATTGGTTGAACCCTGAAGGTAAATTTATCTACGTTTCCCCATCCTGTGAACGCATTACTGGATACACTCCAGAGGAATTTCTAGAAAATCCTAACTTGTTCAAAACCATAGTTCACCCTCAAGACTGGCAAATGGTAAAACAATATTTTGCAGACAGTTTTGAAACAGACTCAACATACTCAATGGATTTTCGGATCATTACTCGTGGGGGTGAAACAAAATGGATCGGTCATCGTTGTCAAACTGTTTACAGTCAAGATAGACGGTGGTTAGGTAGACGAGTCAGTAACCGAGATATTAGTGACTACAAACAAATGGAAATTTCCTTGCGAGACAGTGAAGAGCGCTTCCGGAGTATTTTTGCTCAAGCAGGGGTAGCTATTATTCAAGCAACTGCAACAGGAGAGTTGCTGCTATTTAACCAAAAATTTGTCGAGCTAGTTAAATATTCACCAGAGGAATTACTGCATAAAAAACTTACAGATATTATCCATCCAGAAG
>JBFRWR010000782.1:0-14329 GCA_051439685.1 Trichodesmium sp. | reverse complement strand
AGTAAAAATGTAGGTTGGGTTTTGCTTCCTTAACCTAACCTACTGGACGGACACATCTAAAAATAGTGCGTATTTATTTTGGGGCGGGTTTATCTAATCAAATGTGAAAACTCATTAATTTAAGGGGAGAACCCGCCCCTACTATTGCAACATTTTAGGAGTGTCGGTCCACTACTACCAATTATTCTAATATCATGTCCGGTTGAATAGTTATAAATAAATGCCTTAACAAAAAAAAAGCTGAATGCTTATGGCTTTATTATCAGGAATTATCCGAACATGATATTACCCATACTTTTAATTCTTTGAAGTTTTTCCAGATTTCTTCTTGCTTGTCATAGGTGAATGCTGTTTGCGCAGCATTCCACAGGCAATGCTTACCATCTACTTTGTCTATTTTTATCAAGTAATTACTGATTTTTTTCAACTTCCGCAACTCGTTTTTTCACCCTAACTACACTATCAGGATTAAGTGAAATAGAATCTATTCCCAATCCAACTAAAAATTCAGCAAATTCTGGATAATCACTTGGTGCTTGACCGCAAATACCGACTTTTTTACCAACAGCATGAGCCGTTTTTATTAACCTTTCAATCATCCGTTTAACTGCTAAATCTCGTTCATCAAATAATTCTGCTAACTCACCAGAATCTCGATCTATTCCTAATACTAATTGAGTTAAATCATTACTACCAATAGAAAATCCATCAAACCTTTTAGCAAACTCATCAGCTAGTTCAACATTAGCAGGAATTTCACACATCACATAAACTTGTAAACCATTTTCTCCACGTTTTAAATCATTATCTGCTAATACTTCTATGACTCGATCAGCTTCTTTTAAAGTCCGACAAAAAGGAATCATAATTATCACATTATCCATCCCAATTATTTCCCGGACTCGCTTAATTGCCTGGCATTCTAAAGCAAACCCTTCTTTGTAGCGATCGCTATAATATCGAGATGCGCCACGGAACCCTAGCATGGGATTTGCTTCTTCTGGTTCAAATTGTTTTCCGCCGATTAAATCTGCATATTCATTAGTTTTAAAATCGCTCATTCTCACAATTACTGGATTAGGATATTGAGAAGCAGCAATTTTAGCAATTCCCCGCGATAAATTTTCGATAAAATATTCAGTTTTATCTGGATATCCATAAGTCATTTGAGCTATTTCGTGGCGGACAGAATAGTTTTCTATTTCATCAAATTTTACTAAAGCCATAGGATGAATTTTAATAATATTATTAATCATAAATTCCATCCTGGCTAATCCTATACCATCTGCTGGTAATTGCCACCATTGAAATGCTGTTCCCGGACTAGCAATATTCATCATTATTCTGGTTTTTGTTGGGGGAATATCATCAAGATTGACTTGTTTAGAATCAAATTCTAGTATTCCTTGATAAACATAGCCTTGGTCTCCTTCAGCACAAGAAATCGTAATTTCTTCACCAGCTTTTAAAATTTCTGTACCTTTACCAGTTCCCACAATTGCTGGTATGCCTAACTCCCGACTAATAATAGCAGCGTGACAAGTTCTACCTCCATGATCGGTGACAATTCCGGCTGCTTTTTTCATAATTGGGACCCAATCTGGGTCGGTCATTTCTGTTACTAAAATTGTACCTGGTTCAAACCTTTCAATATCCTCAACATTTTCAATTAAACAGACTTTACCAGTAGCAATAGCATCTCCTACACTTAAGCCAATTAATAACTCTTCTCCTCTTTGTTTTAACGAGTAAGTTTTAATCACACTTTCCTGCTTTTGAGATTGTACTGTTTCTGGGCGTGCTTGTACTATAAATAATTCTCCACTATCTCCATCTTTTGCCCACTCAATATCCATAGGCACGCCATAATAATTTTCAATTAAATTTACCCAATTTGCTAGTTGTAAAACTTCGTCATCTGCTAAGACAAAAGATTGGATTTCATACAAAGAAGTATGTACAGTTTTAGTTGTCTGAGTTGTGCCATAAGCATAAACCATTTTTTCATGTTTATTTCCCAAAGTTTTCTCAACAATTGGTTGAAAATGGGGATACTTCAACAAAGGTTTAAAAACACGATATTGGTCGGGAGTAACTGTTCCTTGAACTACCGTTTCACCTAAACCCCAAGCAGCAGTAATTAAGATATCATCAGGAAATCCTGTTTCTGGATCAAGAGAAAACATGACTCCAGCTCCAGCTTTATCAGAACGCACCATTTTTTGGACTACAATAGATAGGGCAACTTCTAAATGATTGAAACCTTGAGTTTGCCGATAACTAATTGCTCTGTCGGTAAACAAAGAAGCATAACATTTGCGACAAGCTTCTAATACTTCTTCTGTTCCTGTAATATTTAGAAAAGTTTCCTGTTGTCCTGCAAAACTAGCATCTGGCAAATCTTCAGCGGTAGCACTACTGCGAATAGCTACATCCGCTTCATCTACATTGTAGCGTTGACAAAGTTGCCGATATTCTTGGCGAATCGTCTCAGCTATTGCTTCAGGAAAGCGCGATCGCACAAATAACCGTCGAATTGTTTTACCAGCTTTTTCTAAAGAAATTTTCCCACTGTCAAACTTGTGAATTTGTTCTTGAATTTTCGGTTTTAAGTCATTTGCTTCTAAAAATTGCCAGTAAGCAGTAGCAGTAATAGCAAAACCATCTGGAATTCTAATACCTTGATTTTTGAGCGATCGCACCATTTCTCCCAGGGAGGCGTTTTTGCCACCTACTGAGGGAATGTCATTTATACTAATATCTTCAAACCAGCGAATATAAGGATTATTATTTGTTATAGTCATTTTTTCACTCCTTGTTCATAGTTGGTTATCTGGAGAGTTGACAAACAGTAATTATGCTTGACATTATCACAATTTTAAGGTACTAGGTACTATTATATCAGGACTTACGCATAACTATATCTAGTAGGGGCGATTGGGCAAGAGCCCCTACAGAAGGTGTCTATTTTAATATTTTTACTAATTCATGTGTATATAAAATCTAAAAAAAATTTAATTATCATTGAAATTAACACATTTTTATGGTACTTGGTACTATTATATCTGGAATTACTAATACATATATCTTGTTGGGGTGTTTGGCCAATCGCCCCTACAGATGGTGTCTATTTTCATATTTTGCCTAAGTCCTGTGTATATAAAATCTAAAAACAAGGTAAAATTATGAGTTCTTGGGGAGATAGGTTCAATAAATTTACAGGCAAAACTAGATTTGTTGTTTCTCGTTTATTTCTGCACTTAGGGGGTTCAGAAGTGACTCCTTTATTGGGTGTTTTGAACCGAGCGACTAGGGATACAGTAGAATCAGATGGCGATCTAGAAGTAGTTGGAGAAAGACTTGTTGAAGTTTGTCAAAGTCTGCTACAGTATGATACATATTGGCAGTCTGCTGCAAATGAGGGGGATGTGATCTGGAATGAGGGAGAAGCAGGAGACTTTTTTGATGAGTTGTTTACAGACTCTGCTCAACGTTACCTAAGTTCTGGGGAAAATGAAGACTATGAGGAAGACGATCAACCTTTAACTTTACCTCCCACTGGTAACTTGGTGGTGATGCTCACTGTTGCTTTTGAGGGAGAAGTGCCAGATATTGAAGCTGATCTTGCAAGTATAGGGGCGATGACTAGAGGATTAAAAGCTTTAATTAATTTACATTATCAAGAAAAGTTGCGGGGTATTCAAATACATTTTTCTCCAGCACGTTTAGGGGATGAGTTAGATAATGAACAATTATTACTCAATTTTCCTGAATTAATTCCCTTGTAATAGACATCTCCGAAAATAGTCATTTAAGTTATAAGTTATCAAACACTTACTATAGATCTCTGGTGAAAAAGATATAGATTTTTTCCAGGACTAGGGAACAGGGAACACTTAACTGGGAACAGGCAAGACATTTTTACGAAAAAGGCAGGGAAAATGATTTTTAATGGTGATTTTTTCTTTTTTAGGCTCCGTAGGGGCGGGTTTCAGCGTTAATAAATTCGAGTTTTCACAGATTGTCAGATCAACCCGCACCCAATTATATAACCCACCGTCGGACGGGGCGGGGCTGTTTCATTCTCGATAGACGCGGAGACGCGGAGACGCGGAGACACGGAGATGGAGGGATTAAAAGTTGACTTTTCACCATTTTACTCAGAGCAAAAGGGACGCTTATTGCCTGAAAAATCGGCAAATTTTGGTGAATTTTCTTATTATCCTGTCCTCTAATTTCCCATTCTCCCTCAGTCGTTAACTTGCGATACTTTGAAACTGCCCTGCCGTCGGACGGGGCGGGTTTACTTGATCTAATGGTTAAACTTATTAATTTAATGTGGAACCCGCCCCTACAAAGAAAGCACCATTTTAGATGTTTCACGCCAGTAGTTATCCTCTATCGGTGGACATCAGGAGCGATCGCTCCCTTTTTCATCAAACCTATATAGAATTTGTGGGACATCTACGCTAAAATGCTGAAAGCCTACCTCTATGGGACATTCACTCTGTTGATTTTTTCAACCACTGAATAAAACTGAACTTTTTAGAACATTTGTCTGTTGACTTTTTCGACCACTGAATAAAACTGAACTTTCCTGAATAAAAGTCTCTTACATTTGGCTTAGATATAGGTCAAAATACCATCATACATTTGTCATAGTTCTGCGCAAAAATACTCAGTAATAAATACTTATAAAAAATCAAATTAACATCTACTCTAAATAGCTAATTTCCAGTCATATAAAGAATCATAGCTGCATCAGTCCCTGGGAAAAATCGAAATTTTCCAGACAAATTTTTCCTCAAAAAAGTTCAGGAAAATTCAGGTGGAAAACTCCTGAACTTTCCTGAACTTTTAGGTATTGTGTTTTCCAAAAATTTCAGCGATAGTAATATCAACGAGGGAAAGAGAACAACTTCTTCCCAATCAAGCAAACAACAAACGATTAATTTTAAGGAGAAAAAACAATGGGAACTTATGATATTTACACTAACAAGGGTAACTATTACTTTGGAACTGGTTACTTCGAGATCCAAATTGATGGAAATACAGACACAAAGACACTAACTGGTAATAATTATGTGAATGGTAGCCAACATGATGAAGGCACAAGGCACGCTTCAAATGATCCTGGGACCGATATCCATTATCAGAAATATACTTTCTACGATCAGGTTGTTGGTAACGATTCAGA
The DNA here is from genome assembly GCA_051439685.1 of Trichodesmium sp. Classification (GTDB taxonomy): domain Bacteria; phylum Cyanobacteriota; class Cyanobacteriia; order Cyanobacteriales; family Microcoleaceae; genus Trichodesmium. The sequence goes on along the minus strand of JBFRWR010000782.1, from coordinate 9,132 downwards.
TAACAAAATTAGTAGTGTCGATAGTAGGCAAGCATATTGGTCTTTTCATAGCGGTAGCAATCAGACCACATCAGTCACCAGAAGTTGGAATGGATCATTTAATGATTACTTTGAGGGACTAGGAGGTAATGACGCACTCTATGGTGCAGGTGGAAGTGACACCCTGATTGGAGGTACTGGGCATGACCTTTTGTACACAGGTAGTTTGGCTGATGGTGCAAGCGATGTGCTGACTGGCGAGGATGGGAGCGATACCTTCTTCTTGGGTGATTCCACCCTGGGACAGTCAGATGTAGTTACGGGACAAGGTATTGACTGGGAAAATCTGGGTATGAGCTTGGCTGGAGATGTCTCTGACCTAGCTTTTACAATTGTTCCAGGTTTAGGAACCATCGGCAAAATTACCAAAGAAATTGTACCGATGCTGTTTGATGTACTCAAAGCAACCTCAAATAATGGTGCAGAAGTTACAGGTCCAACTAAAGGCTCGACTGGTTCTGCAACCATTACAGACTTTAACCCCACCGAGGATGTCATATTTATTCCTCTGCCATCAGATGGTAATATCTATCTCCAGGAAAATTCCAATGGCAATAATTTGCTCAAGGTTATGCATGACACGACTGGCAATGATGTTATTGCAACAGTTCAACTGTCTAATGATGTCAATACTCTTGAAGGCTATTCAAGTGGTGATCTTCAGAAAGACTGGTTCAGTAATCTTGAAAGCCAAGCGTTGATTTTGGATTCTAACGATGCAAAAGACTATAAAACTAACACATCACTAAATATTCCCGATGCAGACCTTGAAGAGCTAGGAAGCAAATTTTTAGTTCTTGGAGCCTATAATGGATTTCAGCTAGGCGGTGGTAATGGTGCCAATTATATGTATGGGACACAAAATAACGATGTTATTGCTGGCTATGAAAAGGAAAGTACAGCATATACCGCTGGTGATGATGTGATTTACGGATTTGGTGGAAACGATGAATTGGCAGGTGGAGAAGGAAACGACCGTATTTATGGTGGTGATGATATTGATACAGCAAACTACCTCCATTCCACGAGTGGTATTAATGCTAATTTAGGAACTGTTAAGAGTGATAGTAATGGTAGCTATCTTGAAGTCAGTAATGATGGTTTTGGAACTAAGGATCAACTCTACAGTGTTGAGAATATCGTTGGTAGTGAGCATAATGACACTGTGAGTTTCAATGATGAAACTACAACTAATGAGGCAACAGTTGAAGTCAAGGTATACGGTTTAGAAGGTTCACAAAGTCCTGAAGGTGAAACTAATGTTCTGATAGAAGTAGAAAATATCATCGGCTCTGATAACAACAACGATACTATCAATTTTAGCGCTCTCGATGGTCCGGTAACTATCAGCATTAACACTGATGGCAGCACTTCTGCAACTACAGACTACACGGTTACAGACTTTGAAAACATCATCGGTTCTTCATCTGGTCAGGATAAATTAGTTCCCTCCGGACAAGTTAATTTGGATAGCTTAACTTTGGAAAACGCCACCATCGAAACCGGAAGTATCATAGGTACAATTAATGCTGATAACTTAACAGGTAGTGAGTTGAACGACTTCATCACTGGAGGCGGAGGTGTCGATACTCTCAGTGGAGGTGAAGGAGCCGATATTTTCTACTTCAAATCCTACGATACTGAAGTTGACATCGTTACCGACTTCAATCCCTCCGAAGACATCATTCTGGTTGATAGCGCGGTTTATTCGGCTATAAACCCCGTATCAATACTTTACACCCAAGAAGGGGATGATGTTAGTGTGAGCGTAGGTTCACGAAGCCTAGCTACTATTGAGAACATAAGCGTCGATGAGATGTACAATAATGATACTCGCTATGTCACTAATAGCTTACCCGACTGGATGACTAGCCAGGAGATTGAGGTCAAATCAGCGAACAGTAAATCATTCGGTGATCTCAGACCCGGACTAGACACTACTGGTGATTTAACTGGACAAGTCATGGCAACTGGTATTGAGGAATTAACTGTTGGTCGTGGAGGCTGGAGCAGCTTTGACAAATATCCACGGGCAGTTGGTGATGTCAATAACGATGGTTATGAGGATATTGTTGGCTTTGGTTCTCAAAGAGTATACACAGCTATATCTAATGGTGATGGTACATTCGCTAATAAACAAGTTAGCATGAGTGGCAATTTCAACTATAATAGTGGATGGACTAGCCAAAACGAATATCCTCGGATGTTAGGTGATATTGATGGGGATGGTAACGATGATATTATCGGTTTCCATTCTAATCAAGTGTATAGCTCTCTCTCAAATGGTGACGGTACATTTGCAAGTCCACAAGTTGCTGACGATAGCGGTGTTTTTACTCCAGCAAAAGGCTGGACAAGCTATAACAAAAATCCTCGGATGGTCGATGATGTGAATGGAGATGGCTTTGATGACATTATTGGCTTCGCTAATTCTGCTATCCGAGTAGCTTTATCCAACGGTGATGGTACTTTCGGTAACGTCTATACAGCTTTCAATGGTGACTTCACTTGGAATGATGGCTACACCAATCAGAACGTCTATCCACGGATGGTAGGTGATATCAATGGTGACGGTATGGCGGATATTGTGGGCATTGATGATAATCAAGTCCGCTTGGCCTTTGGACAGCAAGATGGCACATTCGAGCAACCTATGAGTTCTCAGTATAACACCTATGAGAGCAGCCAAGCTTGGATGAGCAAAGCTCAAGGTTGGGATAACCAAGAGCAATATCCACGGATGCTGGGTGACATCAATGGTGACGGCAAAGACGATCTCATAGGCTTCAACCCTGATGATGATACAGTATATGTTTCTTACATTGCCAGGGATGGAGTCAAGGCACTAGGTGATGATTACATACTAGAACCCAAAGATTGGTTTGAGGCACCTGTTGCTCTGACTGGAATGGTTGGTGATACCAGCATTACTGACTTTACTGGAGAAGGATGGACTAGCCAAAATAGCTATCCTCGGATGATGGGTGATATCACTGGTAATGGTCAAGATGACATTATTGGTTTTGCTCATACTGATGTTTTTGCTAATGTATGGCAGTAAGTTTCTCTGTTTTGCTTTACTATCCTGTTGACAAGGAATTAATTACACGAAGTTTTTTAATTTCAACTCCTCGACTAGAGAGCGGGTGAATCTAATTAGAAGATTCATCTGCTTTTTTTTGTAGTAGCGTGACACACCTAAAATGGTGTAATACAGCGCTTTTGATTTGGGTAGTCCAGTAGGGTGCGTTAGACAGATTCAACTCAGACTATCAAAGGGATTCAGTAATTTGTCGTAACGCACCATTGTAGATATATCGGTCTAGTAGTTATATTCTCAGGACTTACGCAAAGACACTATATATGGAACCTTGGTGCGTTACGCTAGGGCTTTTTCCTGACGGAATGCTCCGCAAACATGTCGGCTCTTAGCCGAAACACACCCTACTGGACCGACACAGCTAAAATGGTGTGTTAGGAGTGAGCAACAAGTGAAGACCTCTCCCCCAACCCCTCTCCTGCGAGGAGAGGGGATAAATCCCCCCCTTCCCTTGCAGGGAAGGGGGCTGGGGGGTTAGGTTTTTTAATCCACATTTTCAGGCTTGACACAGCACTACCAATAGCGTTCATGCGTAGGTCCTAATTCTCTCGGTGGACATCAGGAGCGATCGCTCCTTTGAGCATCAAACCTATATAGAATTTATGGGACATCTAGGTACTTATACTGAGGGACTGCCTCTATAAGACATTTGTCATTGATTTTTTCAACCACTGAAGAAAACTGAATTTTCCTGAATAAAAGTCTACGACATTTGTTGTATATCTACGCCAAAATACTGAGAAATTACTATTATTTGGTCCAATTTATGAAATTTACCCCCAAATATTCAGTTTTATTCAGGTCAAAAATTACTGAACTTTCCTGAACAAAACCGTATTGTCTTTGCTGTGAATATACGCCAGAATATTATCAACAATTAAACAACCAACAGTTAATTTAAGGAAAATAAGAAAATGATAGTCGAAACAGCCGCAGCAGTTTTAGTAGAACAGTGTAATCCATACTACACCGAGGATGGATATTTTTCCTTAATTATGGATACGATCGACCAAACAATAGATTTTTCTGAGGTAGCTAGCGATCAAAATTGGGCTGATAAATTGGCAGGTCTAAATCTGACATTTGCTGATTTGAGTATGAGCGATCTAGACGAAGTTAATCTAAGTGAGACAATTCTCAGGAATGCTTATTTACTTTGTGCTAATTTAAAAGGAACTAATTTTAGCCATAGCGACTTAACAAATGCTAATCTGAGCGGAGCTATAATGTGGTCTGCTAACTTCCACAATGCTAATCTTAGTGGAGCCGATCTTAGAAGCGCTAGTTTCTGGAGTGCTAACTTACAGAATGCTAATCTTAGAGGTGCTAATCTTTGGCGTAGCAATATTGTAGATGCGGAATTAAGTGCAGCTAATCTCACAGGTGCTAACTTGAGTCGTGCCAACTTAAAAAAGACTAATCTTACAGGCGCTAATTTAAGTCATGCTAATCTTAATGAGGCTAACCTTCATCAATCCAACCTCACAGGTGCTGATTTGAGTCATGCTAGTCTTGATAATGTGAACTTGAGACATTCTAATCTTGCTAAGACTAAACTGTTTCATGTTAATCTAGTTGACAGTCAGTTAAATTATGCAAATCTTGAAGGTGCAAATCTTGAAGGTGCAAATCTTGAAGGTGTTAATCTCTGTGATGTTAATCTTAATAATGCGAAATTGATAGGTGCTAACCTAAATCATGTTAACTTCAGAGGAGTAAAAATTAATCACACTACAGAATTAGATGATAAATGGTATCTTGTCTGGGATATTGTTAATCATGGAGCTTATGGTAAAACTTTAACTGGTATTAACTTCGAGAATGCTAACCTTAAAGGTGCTAATCTTGGAGTGGCTAATTTAACAAATGCGAATTTGCACGGGGCTAATCTGAGATATGGTAATTTAAGCGATGCTAATCTCAGTGATACTAATCTCACTCATACTAATCTTACAGATATTAATTTAATCAATGCAAATTTAACAAATGCAAATTTGCATGGTGCTAACCTGAATAATACTCTATTATTTGGCGCTCAATTAGTTAAGGCAAATCTGATGAATGCTAATTTAAAAAATGCTCAGTTACTGGGAGCTGATTTAACAGAGATTAACCTAGAAGGTGCAGAATTAGAGGGTGCGATGTTTGGTCATAATTTGGGAGTTTCTGAAGAAATGAAGCAAGACTTAATTAAACGTGGGGCAATTTTTGGAGATGTCTATTAAATTGTAGGACTTACGCAGTGCAAGGTATTTTCATCATTAATTTAATAATTAATAATTAATAATTAATAATCAATAATTAATAATTACCTCTTCTTATAAGGCTTTATATAAAATCCAGATAATTAGTATATCCAAGTCATTGCGACTGGAATGCAGTGGAAGGAAGCAATCTCAGGGTTTTAGGAGATTGCTTCCTATCGTCGCAATGACGACTATTCAAGCTGATTCTATATTATAACTTAGACCTCTTGCAAAAGTTTTAATTACAGCGCTTTTCAGATGGATAAACCACATCGTCATAACCAAAACCTTGTAAGGACGTTGCATGCAACGTCCCTACGCCGTAGAAGAAACAAATCTCAAAGGTGCGCGGAGATTGCTTCCCTTTGGTCGCAATGACAACTGTTCAAGCGGATTTATAATAGATTTTTCCTACTTTTAACCTCCTCATAGTCAAGCAAATATTTAACTTAGTAATTGAATAATCCGATCAAATTGATAGTTATCTGCAAATTGTTGTAGTTGGGTAGCCAGTATAGCCTTTTCTGGCGGAATATCCTTAATTAACTGCTTCACTTTTTTACCCCGAAGTTGACTTGAGGCTTTGTGCAGTTCAGCTAACCATTCAGAAGACATATCCTTTAAAATAACTGATAAATCTTCGGAATTAACTTGGTCTTGACAACAAATCGTTTTTTCTAGTTTCTGACTATTACCCTCAACTGATTCTTCATAAATCAACTCTACTCCCAAATATTCCTGCATCTCCTGCCAAATCACCTGCTCCCGAAAGGGTTTCATCAGATAGTCATCAAAACCTGATGCTAGAACTAACTCTCGCTCTCCAAAAACACTAGCAGTCAAAGCAATAATCTTTGTAGTAACAGCAGGTGGCTCTAACTCTGATTCCCACTCCCTAATCTGTTTTGTCGCTTCATATCCATCCATCTCAGGCATATGCAAATCCATCCAAATCAAATCGGGACGCCATGCTTTCCAGATATCTATAGCTTCTCGTCCATTGCTAGCTTCCTGCATCGAAAATCCCTTGGAACCAAGTAAATCTAACATTAATAAACGATTATCTGGCTGATCGTCCACCACTAAGATACGATACTCTCGTTGTTCCAGTGCTAAACCAATAACTTTTCCTCTCCCTGCTGTCCCAAGAAAATTCTGACTCGAACTCAAACGAATGGGAATTGATACTTGAAAACAAGTCCCTACACCCACGGTACTTTTTGTGGTAATCTTTCCTCCCATTAAGTTAATAAACTTCTGAGTAATGGCTAGCCCTAATCCAGTGCCTTTTTTAATTTTATGCCCTGCTGTGGTTTGTTCAAAGGGCACAAATAACTTATCGAGTTCTTCTTCCGCAATACCAGGGCCTGTATCTTCTACCTCTAATTGCAGGAGTTGATATTCGCTATTTTCTAGAGTTTTCTTCACCTTCGCCCTTAAGATTATCCCCCCTTTGTCAGTAAATTTCACCCCATTGCCAATTAAATTAATTAAGACTTGTCGGAGTTTTCCCTCATCTGCAGATATGTATTGGGGTAGATCGGGATCTGGTTCTAATACAAATTGAATTCCTTTTTTTTGAACCTTGAGACAAAACATATCTTGCATATCTTGAAGAACAGTATGAAGGTCAAATTCTGTTTCATTGAGGGTAGTTTGGCCTGCTTCAATTTTGGACATTTCCAAAATATTGTTAATTAAGGATAATAAATGTTCCCCACTGCGGTTAATAATTCTCAAACGTTCCTGGTGTTCTGGTTTAAAAGAGGTATCCTGGCAGAGAATTTGAGCAAAACCAATCACACTATTGAGGGGAGTTCGTAGTTCATGACTCATGTTAGCCAAAAATTCACTTTTGGCTTTGTTGGCATTTTCCGCAGCTTGTTTAGCAAGATCAAAAAGCCGAGATTGAGCTAAGAGCAAAATCTGTATATCTAGTAACCGCCACCCTCCATTTGGCCATGCAATTACAATGGGTTCATAAATAAAATTGCTTGGACGCTTCAATGCAAGTTCCGCTGCTTCATAAATGCTGCAATTTGCACTCAGTAATAGATACCTTGTTATTAGTATTTCTGTATCTAAATTTTTGTCAGATTTAGCCATAATGTCCCACAAGACTTCAATTGGTCTGTTAAGAAAAACTTCTAATCCATAGGGACGACTAAGCCACTCAAAAAATTTCATTCTAGAAATCATGCCGATGATTTTATCATCAGCAGTAATCAGAACCCCTGGTAGTTCTAGATGCTCGTGAAATGCTTCTGACACAACTTTACCCAAGCTGGTTATTTTAATTTCAAAGTCATGGGTAGGAAGATCTGCTAAACAGGAATTAAGAGTAAGTTTATCTAATTCTAATTGTGGAACAAACATGATTTTCTTAAAGTTGAAAATTAACTAGGAAAAATTAAGTAATTGAACAATCCGATCAAATTGATAGTTATCTGCAAAGTTTTGTATTTGGGTAGCCAGCACTGCCTTTTCTGGGGGAATATCTTTAATTAACTGCTTCACTTTTTTACCCCGGAGTTGACTTGAGGCTTGGTGCAATTCTGCTAACCACTCAGATGGCATATCTTTTAAGATGACTGATAAATCTTCTGAGTTAACTTGCTCTTGATCTTGACAACAAATAGTCTTTTCCAGTTTCTGAATATTATCCTCCACTGATTTTTCATAAATCCACTCCACCTTCAGAAATTGGCTGATTTTCTGCCAAACTATCTCTTCTTGAAAAGGTTTCACCATGTAATCATCAAAACCCCATGCTAGAACTAACTCTCGCTCTACAAAAACACTAGCAGTCAGAGCAATAATCTTTGTAGCTATAGCAGGTTGCTCTAACTGTGATTCCCACTCTCTAATCTGTCTGGTGGCTTCATATCCATCCATCTCCGGCATATGCAAATCCATCCAAATCAGATCGGGATGCCATGTTTTTGATATATCTACAGCTTCTAGTCCATTGCTCGCTTCCTGCAACGAAAATCCCTTAGAAACAAGTAAATCTAACATTAATAAACGATTGTCAGTTTGATCGTCCACCACTAAGATACGATACTCTGGTTGTTCAGGTGCTAAACCAATCACTTTTCCTCTCCCTGCTGTCCCAGGAAAAGCCTGAGTCGAACTCAAACGAATGGGAATCGATAATTGAAAACAAGTCCCTAAACCCACGGTACTTTTTGTGGTAATTTCTCCTCCCATTAAGTTAATAAACTTCTGAGTGATGGCCAGCCCCAATCCAGTGCCCTTTTTAATTTGATGCCCGGCTGTGTTTTGTTCAACGGGCACAAATAACTGATGGAGTTATTCTGCAGCAATACCAGGGCCTGTATCGTCTACCTCTAATTGGATAAGTTGATATTCGCTATTTTCTACAGCTTTTTTCTCAACCTTAGCCCTCAAAATTACTCCCCCTTTGTCAGTAAATTTCACCCCATTACCAATTAAATTAATTAAGACTTGTCGCAGTTTTCCCTCATCTGCAGATATGTATTGGGGTAAATCAGGATCTGGTTCTAATACAAATTGAATTCCTTTTTTTTGAACCTTGAGACAAAACATATCTTGCAAATCTTGAAGAACAGTATGGAGGTCAAATTCTGTTTCCTGAAGGGTAGTTTGGCCTGCTTCAATTTTGGACATTTCCAAAATATTGTTAATTAAGGATAATAAATGTTCCCCACTGCGGTTAATAATTCTCAAACGTTCCTGTTGTTCTGGTTTTAAGTAGGTATCTTG